>JAHDFX010000211.1:0-10128 GCA_020627965.1 Saprospiraceae bacterium
ACACACCCCTTGAAAGGGAAACTCATCCCGCCTGGTCAGTTTTGCTGGGAAGGGGTAGGCTTTCCCCAGTGGGGAATAAAAAGGGGAGCGAGAGGAAATTAAAACTACAAAAACAAAAAACATGTCAGAAGAATATGGAATGCATTATGGAGCGGAACCGCATTTGTTTCAATTTGCACGAGAACTCCGCAAAAACATGACACGTGCGGAAAGAATTCTATGGGAACATCTGAAAGGCAAGCAATTAGCCAACTTGAAATTCAGAAGACAGCATCCAATGGGAGGATATATCGTTGATTTTTATTGTCATGCTAAAAAACTGGTGATAGAAGTCGATGGTAAATATCATGAAGATGAGGTACAAAACCAGAAAGATACTTTCCGAGATAGTGAGATGGAACGATTTAATATCAAAGTACTGAGATTTACTAATGAAGAAGTCATTGCAGAGACGACACGTGTATTGAAAGAAATTAAGCGTTTTGTGAATGAGCGGTAGTGCCTCCCTGCGCTCACCCTTTTTATTCCCTGTCCACGATAGGAATCGGGAGGGAAATCCCATCCCGCCTGGTCAGTTTTGTTGAGAAGGGGGAAGGCTTTCCCGTTTCGGGAATAAAAAGGGTGCGGGAAGGGAATTAGCCTCCCCACGCTCACCCTTTTTATTCCCTGCGAGGGAAATCCCATCCCGCCTGGTCAGTTTTGTTGAGAAGGGGGAAGGCTTTCCCGTTTCGGGAATAAAAAGGGTGTGTAGATTACCATTGAAAACTGAGCCACCCTGCCCATCGAAAAGTGAGCCACCTATCATGGTAAATATCGTATATCTGCGATATTCAAAAAATGATAACTATGATAGAGAAACAACAAGTCATAATCGGCTATTTTCGTTCAGGTAAATCCCAAAGACAATTATCTCGTGAATTAGGTCTTTCGCGTAATACGGTAAAGAAGTATATAGCAGAATATCGTTCCAAACATTCTACATCCGGGGAGTTGGATTCAGATATAATTAATACAAAGGGGGTGTTAGATCCTCCGATCTATGACAGTAGTAATCGTGTTGCCCGTAGTCTGACCTCCGAGATCATCCAGCAGATAGATGCCTATCTGTCTTCTAACGAAGCGAAAAAGAAACAAGGTCTTCATAAGCAGTGTATGAAAGGAACAGATATTCATGCTGCTTTACTGGAAGCTGGTCACCGGGTAGGTTATACAACGGTCTGTCGTTACATCCGCACTTATCGTGAACGCCATGCAGAAGTGTACATTCGTCAGCGTTATGTTCCAGGTCAAAGTGTGGAGTTCGACTGGGGTTATGTAAAAATACATATCAAAGGTCAGCTAAAGAATCTGATGCTGGCAGTTTTTACGTCTGCGTACAGTAATTATCGATGGGCTTTCCTGTATTATCGCCAGGACATGAGTAGTTTTTTGGACAGTCATGTGAAATATTTCTCTCAGACAGGTCATGTTCCCTCAGAAGTTGTCTATGATAATATGCGTGTAGCCGTTAAACGGTACACTGTAAAAAATGCCGATAAAATACCTACGGATGACCTGCTAAAGCTTTCCACTTATTATTGTTTTGCTTATCGTTTTTGCAATGCTCGTCGAGGGAATGAAAAAGGTCATGTTGAAAGAAGTGTGGAATATGTTCGTCGTAAAGCATTTGCTCTAAGGGATAGCTTTGATACGCTGGAGGAAGCCAATCAGTATCTGGACTCAGTATGTGAACGATTGAATAGAGCTTGTGCAAAAGGAAAGACCGATAGTATTCAGTCTCACTTCGACGAAGAAATTAAAGTTATGCCAGCTGCACCTCCGGCTTATGATATAGGCGAACTTCGTACACAGCGAGTAGACAAATACAGTTGTGTTAAAGTTGATGCGAACTATTATTCGGTAGAAGAAGGACATGTAGGCAGTATGGTAGATGTCAAAATATACCCTCTTTACCTTAGAGTGTATAATGCTAAAAATGAGTTGATTGCCGTACATAAACGTGCACATTCCCGATTTGAATATTATCTAAATATTGAGCATTACCTTAAAACGCTTCGTAATAAACCTGGTGCTTTATCCGGTTCGCTGACCTTATATCAGGCAGAGCAATCCCTAAAGGATATTTTCTTAGAATATTTTAGTGATCGCTCCAAAGACTTTATTGATCTGCTACTGTATCTCAGAGAGCATGGCTACAGTATTACCGAGGTAAAAAATGCTATTGAACAGTGTATCAGTCTGTGTCCCCATCAATTGCCACAACCGGATAAAATCAAAATTTTACTTCGGCATAAGTCAACTTCTACACAGCAAATACAAACACAAAAAATAACAACTGATTCACAAATGTCAGCAGACATCAAACACCATGCACAGCGACAACTGCAAAATATTCAGTCGCTGATCTCGTAAATGTTTTTTTAATTTTATCAACATAATTTTCATGGAAAAATTACACCAGAAAGTCGATTATTACTCTCGACAACTCCGATTACCCGCTTTTAGGAAGTCCTATGTTGAACTGGCTAAACAAGCAGCTCAACAGCAACTCTCTTCTGAAGAATATCTCCTTAATCTGATGGTACTCGAATACGATCAACGAGTCCAGAACAGAAAAATACAGCGTATCAGAAGAGCTGCTTTTCCTTACAAAAAGTATCTGCATGAACTCATTAAAGAGGAACTACCTCAAGGTGCAGCTGACAAAATAGATATGCTCGCAAGGCTTGATTTTATCAAAGACGGACAAAATCTTATACTTGCTGGAAATCCTGGAACAGGGAAAACTCATATTGCTATCGCTCTAGGAATCAAAGCCTGCATGGAAGACCTTAATGTCCTCTTTACTACTATCCCTAGACTCATTACACAAATTAACGAATCCAGGTCAGCTAAAACACTTAGAACATTAGAGTCCCGATTTGAAAAGTATGACCTGGTGATCTGTGATGAGTTTGGATATATTTCTTTTGACAAACAAGCAGCAGAATTACTCTTTACTCATTTATCACTCAGAGCAGGTAGAAAATCTACCATTATTACCACTAATCTCGCTTTCGATCGGTGGAAAGAGATCTTTGGGGATGAAGTCCTTACAGCAGCAATGGTGGACAGGCTCACCCATAAAGCTATCCTTATCAATATGAATGGTACATCTTTTAGGGTGAAAGAATCCGAAAAGTTAGTCTTGAAATAATTTTTTTGCTATTTTGAAACACCAAAAGGTGGCTCACTTTTCAATGGCAGGGTGGCTCACTTTTCAATGGTAATCTACAGGGTGCAGGAGGAGGGATTTAGCTTGCCCACGCTCACCCTTTTTATTCCCTAGAAGGGAAACTCCACGCGCTTGGTCAGTTTTGCTAAGAGGAGTGAGTGCCCTCCTAGGAAATAAAAAGGGTGCGAGAGAGCAACCCACACCAAAGTTATATTAAAAATTCCCTACATTTGAATAACAAAACAAAAAGTAATTCAAATGTGGAAAACAGTCCTATTCCTGATCCTTGCCCTCATCATCATTCCAATAGCTGCCTGGTACTTAGATACACCGCCGACTGAAGAACAGTGGCAACTCATCAAAACACTCGGAATCGTTTATTTGGTAACGGCCTTATTATGCTTTGTAGTCAGCACAATTACAAAGAATTACAGCCAGGTAGACAAGCTGTGGAGTGTTATGCCCGTCATCTATGTCTGGATAGTTGTGGCGCATCATGGCTTGGAATGGCGAATTGTCTTGATGGCAATACTAGTCAGTCTATGGGGCATTCGACTCACCTTGAACTTTGCTCGCCGGGGCGGCTATTCCTGGAAAATTTGGGGAGGAGAGGAAGACTATCGTTGGGCAATATTGCGGGAAAAAGACGAATTTAAGCCGGGGTGGGCATGGACATTATTCAATCTATTTTTCATTTCTTTATACCAGATGGGCTTGATCTTACTCATGACCTTACCTATTGTAAAATGCATGCACGGAACGCCACTTGGTATAGCTGATATTATACTGGCTGCGATATTCATAGGACTGGTTATTATTCAGATCATAGCCGACCAGCAACAATGGGATTTTCAGACAGAGAAATACAGAAGAATTAATACAGGAGGAGCACTCACTTTACCCTATTCCAAAGGCTTTGTAGATACTGGCTTATGGGCATTTTCCCGCCATCCCAACTATGCAGCAGAACAAGCCATCTGGGTTGTCTTTTACCTGTTTTCTATACCCGCTACAGGGACTTGGGTGAACTGGTCTATCGCCGGAGCTATACTTATATTATTGCTCTTCAAAGGCAGTTCAGATTTTAGTGAAGGCATCAGTGCCGGGAAATATCCTGAGTATAAAGATTATCAGAAAAGGGTAGGGCGGTTTATTCCAAAACCGTCTAAAAGTGGAAAAGGAGTGCCTGCTAAAGCTTGAGTGAATTTTAAATATCGAACCGAAAAATAATGAATATCGAATGTCGAAATGATATTTTTGTGCCAAAAAGTCACTTTTTTGTGTTTTTTGGTGTCAAAAAGTCATAAAAAGTCATAAGGAACACCATTTGCTGGGTGAATTACGAATTACGAATGAGTTAATGACGAAAGACTGAACAAACTCAGTTTACTTAAAAAACTCAATGCGCTTAATCAAATCAATAACATGAACTTCAGTAATTTTACCATAAAATCGCAAGAAGCCTTACAGCAGTCGCAACAGATAGCCGTAGGCATGCAGCATCAAATCATGGATACGATTCATTTGCTAAAAGGGTTATTGCAGACTGATGAAAACTTGATCCCTCATTTACTCAAAAAGAACAATGTAAATATTGGGCAGTTGATCCAACAATTGGATCAGCGATTGGAAATTTTACCCAAAACGCCTAATAATTCCGGTATGCATGTCTCCAATGCAGGTCAGCAGGCATTGCAAAAAGCACAGACCTTTCTATCCAAATTTAAAGATGAATTTGTCTCGGTAGAACATCTGCTGCTGGGTATTTTAGCTACTGGTGACGAGACCGCTAAATTGCTGAAAAGCGAAGGCTTGAGCGAAAAAAGCTTAATTAAAACTATTCAAACATTGAGAAAAGGAAATACAGTAAATACACCCAATGCGGAAGCCACCTTTAATGCGCTTTCCCGCTACGCACGCAACCTAAATGAACTGGCGATCAATGGAAAACTAGACCCGGTTATTGGGCGTGATGAAGAGATTCGTCGGGTACTGCATATTCTTTCCCGTAAGACTAAGAACAATCCAATATTGGTCGGTGAGCCGGGCGTTGGTAAAACAGCTATTGCAGAAGGCATTGCCCGCCGTATTGTAGATCAGGATGTGCCTGATAATATTCGGGAAAAAGTGATCTATGCCCTAGATATGGGGGCATTGATGGCAGGAGCGAAATATCGTGGAGAATTTGAAGAAAGGCTGAAAGCTGTGATACGTGAAGTTACCGAGTCGGATGGGCATATTGTACTATTTATTGATGAGATACATACGCTGGTTGGTGCAGGAAAGACGGAAGGGGCGATGGACGCTGCCAATATTCTGAAGCCGGCTTTGGCAAGAGGAGAGCTGCGAGCAGTGGGGGCTACCACATTGGATGAATATCAAAAATACTTTGAAAAAGACAAAGCACTTGCCCGTCGTTTTCAGAAGGTTATAATCGACGAGCCGGATGAGGCGGATGCTATTTCTATTTTGCGTGGTATCAAGGAACGTTATGAGACTTATCATAAAGTGAAGATCAAAGACGAGGCAGTCATTGCATCAGTAAACCTGTCTAGCCGATATATTTCTGACCGTTTTCTGCCAGATAAGGCGATCGACCTGATAGATGAGGCTGCTGCCAAATTGAGACTGGAAATTAATTCTATGCCGGAGGAACTGGATGAATTGGAACGTCGTGTGATGCAATTAGAAATTGAGCGTGAAGCGATAAAAAGAGAAAAAGACGATGATAAACTGGCAAAGCTCAATGAAAAATTAGCCAACCTCGTAGAAGAACGGGATAGCCTGATGGCAAAATGGCGAGCTGAGAAGGACTTGGTAGAAGCAGTACAAAAAAGCCGAAATACCATTGAAGAATATAAACTCGAAGCAGAGCAAGCTGAGCGAGCAGGGAACTATGAACGTGTAGCCGAATTGCGTTATGGTAAAATAGGGGAGGAGCAGGCAAAAATTGAGCAACTAGAGAAAGAGTTAGGCATTTTACAAAAGGATAGTAAGATGCTTCGAGAGGTGGTTACAGCTGAAGATATAGCTGAAATAGTAGCGAAATGGACAGGTATTCCTGTACAAAAAATGATGGAAGGTGAACGTGAAAAGCTTGCGGCTATGGAAGAAATATTGCAGGAAAGAGTAGTTGGGCAAGATCATGCTATAGAGGCTGTAGCAGATGCCGTTCGTCGCAGTCGTCTCGGATTTCAGGATAGCAAAAAACCTATTGGTTCTTTCCTGTTTCTGGGAACGACAGGTGTAGGGAAAACAGAACTGGCAAAAACACTGGCGACTTATCTTTTCAATGATGAAAATGCTATTGTGCGAATTGACATGTCGGAATATCAGGAGAAACATTCGGTGTCGAGACTAGTGGGAGCGCCTCCGGGATATGTTGGCTATGATGAAGGTGGACAATTGACGGAAGCGGTACGTCGGAAGCCTTATTCTATCGTGTTGTTGGATGAAATTGAGAAAGCACATCCAGATACATTCAATGTTTTATTACAAGTATTGGATGATGGACGATTGACGGATAACAAAGGTCGAATGGTCAATTTTAAAAATACCATTATCATCATGACTTCCAATATGGGCTCAGAGATTATTCATCGTAAACTGACCGGTAAAAGTGGAATGGATTTGGAAGCGGCTAGTTTTGGAGTAGAGGAAGAAGTGATGAATCTGCTTAAGCAAACTGTTCGGCCTGAGTTCTTGAATCGGATTGATGATGTCATCATGTTCCGTCCGCTGACTAAAGAAG
This sequence comes from Saprospiraceae bacterium, assembly GCA_020627965.1. Classification (GTDB taxonomy): domain Bacteria; phylum Bacteroidota; class Bacteroidia; order Chitinophagales; family Saprospiraceae; genus JAHDEO01. Next base: position 6,966 of record JAHDFX010000211.1, read on the forward strand.
ATGTTCGGAAAATTATCAAGATACAAGTCGGGCAATTGACTGCCATGTTTGCTGAGCAGGAGCTGGATGTAGAGGTCACCGAAATGGCGATCAATAAAATCGCAGCAGTGGGCTATGAGCCTGAGTTTGGTGCTCGTCCGCTTAAGCGATTGTTGCAGAAGCGAATCGTAAACCGTCTGGCACGGAAAATTCTTAAAAATGAGTTGAACGTGAATCAAAAGATCGTGGTGACAGTGGAAGATGAGTTTCTGGTGATTAAGAATGAGTTGGCTAAGTTGGTAGCGTAGATAGGAAGAATATCGAACCACAGAGCAAGCAATGCCGAATTATGAAGTGATTTCTACTTTGTAATTCGGCATTTTTTTGTTTGAAAAGTTGGAGGTTGTTTGTATTTTCGTTGCAGTTCGCCAATAAAAAACTAAAAACACTGAAAATGTCACTCAAGAAAAAACATCAGAACATTATTAACCTCGCAGGCAAATACTTAAGAGAGACACATAAAAACTATTCTCAGGTCACCTTGGTTGAAAAACTAGAACTGATAGGGAATAAGGTTGCAGAGTCAACACTCAGTAAGGCTTTAAGTAACAATCATCATATTGGACCAATTGCATTAGAAACTATAGCTGAAGGGCTTGAGACAATTATGCAATATGAATTGTGTTTGAAATACAATACAGAGACAGAAACTTTTGAAAAAATACCTAATTGCACCGAAGAAGAAGTAAATGAAGAATTGTTTCCTAAAGAGAATAAGGGGCAGGAATCGATAGTGGATATAAAAGCATATCCAGATGGGAGAAGGTCTATCACAAAAAAAGCCCAATTTATGAGTGCTGCACAGGAAGAGGTCATTGAATTGGGATTGAGGCTAAGAAATTTTACTTATTATTTCACAGATAGAAACACTAAGCAATATAAAAGTCATATTGTTAAATTATTAAATAAAGGTGTGAATTTAAAATGTTATACAGCTGACTTCGAGGAAGCAAATACCAAAATTTATTTTGAAGACAGAGCGAAGTTTGACAAAAGAGAGTTAAAGAAATTCAATCGAATGTCGGAAGTAGTAGAGGAATTGGAAGAAGTGATAAAAGAACTAAGAGAGCAAAAACTAGAAGGGAATATGACCCTACATACTTACACTTGTCTTCCTCATATGCATTGTTTAATTATTGATGGCGATAGCCCCGAAGGAAAAATGCTTGTATCCCATTATATGTATGGTATAAAACGCTCAGAAATACCAGTTATTGAAATCTCGAAAAAAGAAAACCCAGATTTATTCTCCAAATACTGGCAGTCTGCACAGCAGATTATCTCTACTTCCAGCCAGAAATTTTAACCAACTTATTTTATGACAGAATAGAAATTTCTGGAAATTTTCATGAATTTCTATAAAGAAATAGAAAGAGATTTAGAATGTTGATTATCAGTCAATAATCGCATTTATTTGCATTGTATTTAGTCCTGAACAACTAATAAAAAAACAGGACAACATACAAAGCACATCTTTAGCCGGCTAAGTGCTTTTCATTTAATTTTTTCATTCAAAAAGGTTTTAAAATGAAAACACTGATTTACGCAGTGGTGGCATTGTTATGCCTCTTCTCGACTGCGCCGGTAAAAGCCGGGCAAGTATCCTACCCCATTAAAACCTACATGAAAATTGCAGATGGTGGAATTGTAACCATTGTGCAGGGATTTAGAACAGCCTTTATTCATGGTGACATTAGAGGTCTCTATGATGTTGAAGTCACCAGAAAAGCCGATGGGAAAATGGTTTATCTGGAAGAAGGCGTAACATTTCCTGGTGTCAATAAAATCTCTATTGAGGGATGGGATACTGGCAAATACTTTGTTGAGGCAAAACGTGGAAATGAAGTATACACCAGTCACTTTGAAGTTCCTGTCCGCCCTCTCGATTAATACACTACAGTAGAGGAATTGCAAATTTATTCCTTTTTTTAGCCCAATTTTAGTTAAAAACTAAGATTGGGCTTCTTGTATACGCTTATTTACTTTTTCTTTTAACCACCCTTTGCAAATTAAGTTTTTCTTCTCTTCTATTTCTTTATATAGGCTTTTAAGTACTTTGGGCTTATTTCGTGCTCTATGTAGTCGTTTGACCAGCCTGACAAAATTTAAATTACTTTCTCTTAATGTATCACCAATAAATTTATTTTGCATTAAAAAACGTTCAAAACTATCACAATAATCCATGAGTGGATATTTTTGTTTTATTTCTTCATAATAGTTTTTCACCATGAGTGTTTTTGAAATGAACTCACAGGAAACATCATAAAAATGTACTGTGCTTATTTTTTCTATAGATGCTTCATTTTTTTTGTCGACATAAAGTAAATAAGCTTCTGCCAAAGTACGAATATCATCTTGATTCTTTCCTTTCAATTTATTAGAATACTCGCCGATGAATTCTTCCAACCAGTCTTTATCTCTGTAGTCGGCAGCTAGAATGATGGCATTAATATAGTGTTGATTGAAGGCAACACCATGCTCAGAGAGCATCTGTTTTGCGAATCCCTCTTTGTAAAGCTCGAATAATTCTGCATGATAATCAGGATTGCCATTTATTATCATCACATTGGTGTAATTAATCATGAATAAGAAAATATTTTCAATCTCTCCTTTATTCATATCTACGATATGCTGATAAAATAATTGTTTAACTGTATTGTAAGTATTTTCATCAGGGAATTCATTTAGTTGTGAAATTCCCTTATAAATCCTGATTAATGGATTGTCTATAAATGGAGTTTTAGTAGAGGCTTCGAGTATCTCATCAATTAGAAAAAGCTCAGAGGTTTTATTGACAAAAACCTCTTGGTTTTTAAACTCTGCATAATAACGCATTTTCGTCAAAACATAGAACATGTCCAGGTGCTTGTCAGCCATACTTAGAGATTCATCTTGATTTTTTCCCTTTTTTATTTTTGAACTATCTCCAATATTGAATTGCCGGTGAAGGAGTTGCCACATATTGAGGTGATAAATTAAGTCGTATCGTTCTGGTAAATTCTTGACTGTACGATTGACCGTTTGTGTAGTAAGCATTCTGAGCCCTCGTTCTTCATATACCTCGCTTAATAAATGTGATCTATGAAAATTTGATCTGTTCAAAAAATCAGACATTAAAAATGTT
>JAHDFX010000211.1:10138-10983 GCA_020627965.1 Saprospiraceae bacterium
CTAATTGGAGGGATAAGTCTGAACTTAAGTCGAGAATTTTTTTCTGATTGTACAAATTGTCTTTGAATAGTTTCTTGTATATGTGTTTTTTTTCAAAATATTTTTCATCAGAAAGTGATTTATTCTTTCTTAAATAGTTAAATAGTTTTATTACATTTGACCCAGTCCTATTATTTTTTACTAGATATTTACTAAAATCCCGAATTTCATCTTCATTTAAAGTATTAAATAGCCTAAATAATTTACTTTCTTTCATAATTGTATTTAGTTTTTCAAGGAGAATAGGGGGTGTTTTAGGAGGTGTAAAATTTTGATAAACAATAATTTATGTTGAATATTTTGTTTGTTTTAAAGGGGAATATACATGTTTTCTTTCTACTAATTGTTATTTAAGCGTGTTTTAACTTTACAGTATACTTGATTTCTCAAAATACAAATATTGAAATTTTGACAGATAAGCACTTGCAATAAGTTAAGTCTGATAATGTTCTTAAGGTCTTTATTTGTAGATAAAGGGAAATAAGTGCCCTGTAACCGGGTAAGGCTTTCAAAGGAAAGCCAGCCAGTCAGCATTGTTCAAGTGCATCCAGAAAAACGCATGCTAACTCCAATAAGGAAAAGCATAAAAAGCATTTGAAAGTAAACAAATTGAAGTGACTAAGAAGAAGTTAAGATTACACATTCAAACACTCATAAACTCCACTAAACTGTGTTGAGAATGTAGAGGGAATGTTTAAACCTGTTGCATCCGTTTCATTGAGTCTCGAAACGGAAGCAATAGGGGTGCTGAAGCAAGGGAGAGAATACTTCCGAAGTATTGAACCTAAGAATGTAGTTTATAACCC
>JAHDFX010000212.1 GCA_020627965.1 Saprospiraceae bacterium
GGATTGGGCATGTGAAATTTCAGACAGTTTTTATTGTTTCTAAAACAAATATAATGATTTTTTGATGCCTTGCGAAAATCTTGTTATGTTCACATAAATATAAACCATGAATCTAAACTATACAGCCTTCCTGTTAATTGCTTTTGTACCCTTAATTATAGGCGTTTTTTGGTATCATCCTGCTTCACCCATGGTAAAATGGGCAGGTATACAAGGCTTGAAAAATCCACTAAAGCTAAAGCCTTTACAGATCATTTGGGCATTTATACTCAGTTTTACACTAGTGTATGGTTATATCAATTTGGTGATTCATCAAATGGGATTTTATGAACTGTTTTTCACTGATATTATGAAAGGTAGTGAAGAAGCCAAAAAGATCACCTCTGAATTTCTGGCGCAATATGGGGATAAACACCGCCACTTCGGACATGGAGTATTTCATGGTGCTATCAATGCCTTGGTATTTGCCCTGCCATTTATAGGTTTACATGCATTATTAGAACAGAAGAAAAACACTCGCTATGTATTGCTACACCTGTCCTACTGGCTGGTAACCAGCATGCTCATCGGCGGATTGATCTCTGAATTTGTTTAATAAAGTCCACAGACCGCAGTCATCAGGCAAGTGTTTGTTAGCTGTCGTCTGACGACCATGGACTGACGACATTCAATACTATGAAACATCTAATTTTAATTATCACAATAGGCTTACTAGCCTGCAATACACCAGACAAAACTACGATGACTGATACGCAAGAAAAGCAAGTCGAATATGCACTCGTGATACATGGGGGCGCAGGGACTATTTTGAAGAAAAATATGACACCTGACTTAGAAAAGCAGTATCATGGTAAACTAAAAGAGGCCTTGCTGGCAGGTTATAACATTCTTCAGGATGGCGGAACAAGTATTGATGCGGTAGAAGCAGCCATTATCATTATGGAGGATTCCCCCTTGTTCAATGCAGGCAAAGGTGCTGTATTCACCAACGACGGACATAATGAACTGGATGCCTCTTTTATGGATGGAAAAACGCAAAATGCCGGAGCAGTCGGAGGGGTACGACGGGTGAAAAATCCGATTCAGGCAGCTCGTGCAGTACTGGAGAAATCGAAGCATGTTCTGCTCACTGGAAAAGGAGCCGATGTTTTTGCTAAAGAACAGGGTTTGACCATGGTGGATACCAGTTATTTTCATACAGAACGCCGTTGGAAAAGTTTGCAAAACGCCAAGACAAAAGAAGGTGGTAATTCGCTGATCTTATCGGAAGATGATAATTATAAATATGGAACAGTAGGCGCAGCCGCCCTTGATAAAGCTGGTAATCTGGCAGCAGGCACTTCTACTGGAGGTATGACCAATAAACGCTATGGTCGCATTGGAGATTCACCTATTATAGGTGCGGGTACTTATGCCAATAACAACACTTGCGCCATTTCCAGTACAGGACATGGAGAGTATTTTATGCGCTATTTAGTCGCTTATGATATTTCAGCCATGATGGAATATAAAGAAGTGCCTTTCAAAGAAGCAGCCGATCATATTATCAATGATAAACTAAAAACAGCAGGCGGGTCGGGTGGAGTTATCGGCATTGATAAGTATGGAAATATCGCTATGCCATTTAATACGGCTGGTATGTATAGAGGCTATATACTGCCAGATGGAGAGGTGAAGACGTTTTTATATAAATGATCTGTGTACAGGACAAAATTGAAATGTATTTATCAAATTACATAAAATTACAAATTACGATTCGCACATGATGTACCTATGGCACATGAAAATTTGTTCCATATCTTCTATCTACCAATATTTAGCACCTAACGGCGCAATGAGTGAATAGTATGCCATTGGTAATTAGTTGTTTATAATTAAAACAGAGTGTTGTACATATAACCATCCCTCTTGGGAATGAGACTGTTTGTTCTCCCGTCCCGTTAGGGACGACATATAGGTAGATAAGTATTTAAACATTAATTTGCGTGCTGTCAAGTACGCCATATGCTATAAGTCTATTATGAAAATAGAGTTTTGTCCTGTACACAGATAAATGATTTAAACCGCAGAATGTCGAAGTTACTTAGTCAATATTCTGCGGTTCAATGTTTTTTGTACAAAAGAGCTTTATAATTGATAAAAGCAAAAACCCAATACGAAGTATTGAGAAAACCCTAGAACTTCACAAAATCACCGACTTTAACGCCATTTTTATCACAGTAACCGCCATTGACTTCAACTACAAATTTTGCATTTTGGGAAGAAGCCAGACTTTTTTCTGAAAACGGCTCTGTATTCTTGTGTATCGTGACGATCTGGCGATTATGATTGATAAAGATGATGTCTAATGGAATGTAAGTGTTTTTCATCCAAAAGGACTGCGGACCCATTTGCGGCATAATGAACAACATGCCCCGATTGTCTAGCATAGATTTTCTATACATTAGTCCCTGAGTAATGGATGCCTCATCTTTGACAATCTCTATATCAATTCTTTCCAGCGTATCGGTCTTGTTACTGGCGAGCAAATAGAGTTCCCCGTCTTTCCTAAACTGTGGTTCTGGTACATTTTCGTCTACCTTACCAACTTCACTTTTGGGGGTATTGCCTTTCTTGACTCCTGGACTGATATTGCGAAGATAGGGGCCAAATATAAAAGCCAACATAGCTAGACCTATAGCAGCAAATATGAGGGTTTGCTTTATATCAATAGGCTTCCTCTTCTTTTTAGGAATAGGACGGGAACCTGAAGATGATGTATTTGTGGTCGTTTGGGTTGGTTCCAGTTTTTTTGCTTTTTTCTTCTTTGCCATGTTTTTTCACCGATAGTATTAAATTCAAATAGCTTCTTGGTACAAATATTAAGCTGTGGTATAAATTCCGTCTGCTACATTAATCATACGGTCTTCCACTTCATTAACCAGTTCAACGAAACGTGGGTCTCGCTTGGTATACCTGTCTCTTTCCATAGGAAGATCTATATGAATGTGTTCAACAAAACAGGAAGGGGCATATTTCATAATATAAATATCGTCTGCCAGATAAACAGCTTCAGGAATATCGTGGGTAACAAAGATAATCGTGGGATGAAATTTCATCCAAATATCTTGTAATAAATCTTGCATTTGCAGACGGGTTTTGACGTCTAGCGCACCAAAAGGCTCATCCATCAGCAAAACCTGAGAATTAGCCAGCAGGCTACGTGCAATAGCTACTCTTTGCAACTGACCACCAGATAGGGTAGGGTATTGGGCATATTTTCTTTCATGTCCTGCCAATCCAACCAGCTCGATGATTTCCATGGCTTTCAGGTCACGTTCTTTTTTGGAAATGCCTTTATAACGTAGTGCCAGCCCCACATTATCCAGCACCGTCATCCAGGGAAGCGATGAATATTGCTGGAATACCATACTGACCCGATTGTCATCTGATACAGGCTTACCATTGACCAAAACTTCACCGCCAGTCGGCTTTTGTAAGCCGGCAATATAGCGGAGTAAAGTAGATTTTCCACAACCAGACATGCCCAGAACACAGACAAATTCTCCCTGATCGGGTTTGTTCTGAATCAGAAAATCCAGATTTTCTATGATATAGGTTTCACCACCATCGTAGCTTTGCTTGATATTGCGCAGCTCTATGAGGCTGTCCATGCCTTCCTGTTTTTGAAATTCTAACATTCTTTAAGTTAATTGAGTATATTGAGTCAATTGACTCAATATACTTATGTACTAAATTACTCTGCTGCAACCTCCACTTTAACAATCGGTTTGTCCCGGTTTTGCTTATACAAAGCCCAGCCTTCCAGCGCCAAATGAACTACAGCCAATAAGAAAAAGACATAATACCCATCTCCGATATATTGAGTGATAATTTGTTTCCCGACAGGGATAATAGCACATAAAATATAAATGCCAGATAAAATGGTGGCTACAAAACCAACCAGATTCTGGAAGAGGTTCTCCTTTTCTTTATTTTCCGCATTATGTTTGAATGGAAATAATTTTTTATCCAAATAAGCAAAATAACGATCTTGCAATAAGCCAATAAAAATAATGACCAATAGGATAGCAAATACTTTCTCCATATCCCCAAATCGACTTTTCTTAAAAATCATGGCACCTACACCACCTTCTGTACTATTTACCAATTCCGCCACAATAATATATGTCCAGGAAATAGCTGTCAATACTCGTATGTCATCCCAAACCCTTGACATGACGGAAGGAATATAAACTGTACGAATAGTTTGCCAGGTATTGGCACCGATGGTGAAAACGGTTTTCAGGTAAACGTCTTTGACCTCATTGATACGCTGAACAACAACAGGCAATAGATACACCAGTATACCAAAAGCCAGAAAAGCAATTTTCATTCGATCACTGGTACCGAACCAAGCCATAAATACTCCGGTAAGGGCAGTTAAAGGCAAGTAGCGAAGTGCTTCCACTGGTCGGTTAAACATACCTTTAAAAAGAGGCAATAAACCAATAAGAAAACCAATAGGTAGGGCAATAATTAAAGCCCAGATATATCCTTTAATATTCAGCCAGACCGATTTGAAAGAATTGATAACCAGGTCATCTTTCTGCAAAAGATCAGGATATGAAGCAAAAACACCTTGTGGAGGTGGTACAACAGGGAAAACCCGTTCAAACTCAGTGGCATTTGCTATCGCAATAGAATCAGCCCGTTCATCTGCCTGTATCATGGAATCCCGAACATGCTCAGGAAGGTTCAGCGCAGGAAGTTCCTGATTGGCTCGTTCATATATGGGTTGTACGGTAGATTTACTATAAGCCAGCCAAGTCCATAAACCCAACAATAAAGCAATCCCTATTATGGTTAATATCCATTTTTGCTGATTGCTTAACGGGCCACGTAATTTGAATAATGATTCGAACATAGTGTTTTGATGTGTGTGTTGATGTGTTGGCGTGTTATAGTGTTGATGTGTTAAGTATCATGCTTGCTACATATAATTTACCAAACAAAATACATGGCTACATCAACACGAGGCGCACTCCAACACCTCAACACGGTTCCTTTTTTACTCAGCGACCAGTTCGAAGTCTGTACGGCGATTCTTAGCCAGACAGGCAGGCGTACTTTGATTACAAACAGGCTTATCTGGTCCGTTTCCGACAATGATAAAACGGTTGACATCCATACTGTAAGTATCTTTAAGATAGTTAGCTACTGACTGTGCACGCTTTTTCGATAAGGCTGTGTTAGTTGCACGACTACCAGTATTATCTGTATTTCCTTCAATTCTGACACGAGAATTAGAGAATGCTTTGGCAATATCTGCAAATTCCAGATCAATGATGCGTTTGGCATTATCATCTAATTGATATTCGCCAGTGCGGAAACTGATACTGACCTGTTTTGTGGCAACTGCCGGTGCAGCTGCTTTATCTTTTGTTACTGGAGCGAATTTAACCGCTTCAGAAGCATGGGCAGGTCCGGTCAGACTCTTGGTAGCACGTACAGCAGTTGGGTTGGACACCAGGCGCCAGTTTGGAGCGCTATTGGCAGCCGAAGCAAAATCACCACCCAAAGAAGCATATTTTTTCTTCATTTGACTGTAGAGCTTTTCTGCTGTCATTTTTTTATAATCAGGATTTAGTCCAAAGAAATCCAGATTGTCGCCATGAGTAGTCAGGCGAACATTATTAATCATTGCCACTGCATCTTCTTCAGGAAGATTGAGTCCATCAGCAAGGATTTTAGCAGCTTTACGTTTATTGCCTTCTGAGCTATTGATTTCGGCGGCTCCTTTCATCCAACCTTCATACAATTGCTGTAGTTGTGTACGATTTTCAGTAATGAATGACTTTTTAGCCATGAAACCATCTGCAATGATATGCGAAGCACTTTTGGTATTCTGAAGTATTTTTGAGCCGGGAACAGCACGAAGAGACAGAACATCATCTGGACTCCATACAACTGCTGCATCAGCTTCATTGTTTTTGAAAATAGCAGCTGCGGCGATAGCATCAGCCACATACATCGGCTTGACATCATTAATCGTCATTCCACTTGCTTCCAATAACCAGATTAGAAATGAGTGAGAAGGAGTCATTTGGGCTACAGCCACTGTTTTTCCTTTTAGGTCGCTTACATTGCGAATACCTCTTTTTACAACAATAGCGTCTCCACCTCTCGACCAGTCTGCCTGAAAAGCAATTTGTGGATCGCCTTTCAGTCCGCCTGATTCTGTTGGGAAAGCATCAATAGTACACCAAAGCAGGTCTACTTCATCATTTTCAAAAGCTTTGCGAGAAGCTACAAAATCGTCCAGTACTTTGAAGTTTACTTTGAATCCGTAATCTTTGTAAAAACGTGAACGCGAATTAGCATCAAAACCTTCATTAAAATATTGGCCTCCGGCATAGCCACCCCAGGTAACTACACCTACATTGATGACATCTCCTTTACTGTCACCGCCTGTATTGCGTTTAGGTTTTGTAGTGTTTGCATTATTGTTGTTATTAGATGTATCTCCGGCATTTTCGGCGAGTTGGTCTAATATACCAGCTTGTTTTAAGCCAAAAACGATACCTCCAAGTATCAAAAGAACAATCAGTAATTTTGAAAAAGCAGTTAATCTTCTTGCCATGATTGATATTGTATTAGTTGATTGATTAGTTATTATAATTACAGCCATTCCTAAACATAATTATATGTTCGGGAATGGCTGTTTATTTAAATGGATAATTTTAAATTAAAAATCAAATAGATTATCATACTGGTTGGTATGGCTTTTCTCTTTCGCACGTTGTGGTTCTGCCTCCAGATCAAGTACCACCTCTTCATTGTTAGCTTCGAGTAAAAGCATGTCTTTCTCATCGCCAAGGATAAGTGATTCGCCTTCTTTTTCCCATTTTTCCAGCATTTCCATACCTTCTTCTTCGAAGACACCGTTTTGCAGGTCAATAGAATCCATGAAGTTAGAAGACATGTCCATGAAGCGTTCCATTTCACCGATTTTTTGGCTCACATCATCTGCAACAGCTTCCAATGCCATATCGAACATGACACGCTTATCATTATTTCCGGAAATGATATTACGGGCAGATTTCATAGCAGAGTGACTGGCACGTATGGCTGCACGTTCCTGCTTCTTTACTTCTACCTGATCGACCACATCTTCCAGCATGATCTCAGAGTTTTCGTGCATACGAGTGAGTACACGGTAAAGAACCTCCATCTTCTTGTAAAGATCTTCCAGACGAACATTAGATTCTTTTAAACGTCCGGCTTTACGAGACTTCAATACCATCTGGGCACGTTTGTCAGTAGCTTTTGCACGACTAGCCAGGTGCAGATTAGTCTGAATTTGCTTTTGATTGGTATTAATGGTTTCTCTTAGCTTATGCATTTGTCCACGCAGAATACCGATCTGCTTATTCATCTTACGCAAATTGGCTTTCAGGTCATCAACATAAGACTGAAGAATGCCAATGGGATCAATCTGAACGAATAAGCCAGTGACCCAGCGCATAACACTTTTGTAAGCATAGCCGACCAAAGCACGCATCTTAGGATCAAGCACCATGTAGATGATAGCTCCTAATGCCACGAGCATACCAGCTAAATAAAGTGTATTGGCTGCCAGAGTAATCAATGATGGCAGTAAAAAAACAAATCCGGCGATACCGGCAATAAGAAAAACGATTCCCGTAACCCCCTCAGGGCGTTTCCAAAATGATTTTGGTTTGAAATCTTTCATTTCCATATTCTTCCTTTTTACAAGTTTTGTACGCTATTGCGTTTATTAAATTTTAATGTACGGATTTTTGGGCTTGAAGGTTTATTCTCCCTTCAGATATTGAGTCATTTTGCGAATATCTTCCTCCAGTTGATTTTTGATATGCAGGTAAGAAGCGTCAAAATTACCCTTTGTTTCATTTAGTTTTGACTGAACACCGGAAACTTCTTCATTCGTTTTATCCAGCATTTTCTTATGTTCCTCTATTTCTTTTTTCAGTTGTTCTATCTGTTGCGTTTTGTGCTGAATAGCATCTTCCAGTCCTTTTATATGATCTTGCCTTTGCCCGATCTTCTGTTGAACCTGACGTTGCAGGGTTTCTGTAAATTTTTGCTCTTCTTTATTGAGAACACCAACATAGAACTTAGCGGTCTTTATCAGATGATCGACAGTAACGCCCATCGTTTCTGCCATGGCGTAAGCTGATTTATACCGAGTGGCTTCATCCATTGCCATCTCTCCCATATTTTGTATTGCCCGCTTATACTCAATATAATCAAAACCATCTATATTGTTGGCTTCTATAGCCTGCAACAAAGTATTGGTAAACTTTTCCTGAACCTGTCCGCTTGTTGGCTTTGGAGCCGAAGGAGAAGCAGGTCGGGGACTTTCTTCCTTTACGGGCTTCTGAACCGGTGGCTTTGTAGATGACTTTTTGCTACTGGCTTTTTTCTGACCTTTGCTGTTGGTGTCATCTTCAACAATGAAAAGCGATTTCAGGTTTTTTAACATAAGAACCAATGGAATTGATGAACGATTTAAAGCTTTATCGTCAATATTTAAATTAATTCGGACAAAATAACAAAAATATTCTATAAAATTCGCTATTTGACAATACTTAGTATTGGTTTTTGTTTGATTGAATACCTACTAAACAATATGGTGTTCTAGAATTGCAAAAATACAATAAATCAGATAGTCTAAAAGACATTATTGCAAATTATGTATCTTCATTTTTTTATTATAACTGCTTTACTTAATTTTAGAGCTATAAGAACATGATTAATAACGCAAAGTATGACTGAAGAATCTACAAAATCTCCCTGGACAGACCGATTTAAAAAAATGGGTGTAGCTGCCTTTCTATTTTTCTTTATAAAGGGATTGGTCTGGCTAGCTATTTTTTTCGGACTTGGCAAATGGCTAAAGGATTTTTTCAGTTAAGAAGAAAATTTTGCCGCTTGCAGCCAATTGAGGAAAATTTAAACACGTTCTAAGTCAATACCTCGTATTGATATTGAGAACGCTCCGCATTCGTTTAAAAACGAATGTCGTCAGACCTTCAATAACTGATAAAAGCAAAAACCAATACGGAGTATTTCAGCTTTACTAAACTCAAAAATCAAATTTAAACCTCAGATTCACCCTTCGTGAAGTCAGGTAATTCGGTACGGCTACGTATTGGTTCTGAATAGTTTTCACCCAGGTATTAGAAGCGGCATTGGCAACCTGAAGCAGATTAAATACTTCCAGGCTCATCCAGGCTCTGTCTGTGAAGCGGAAAGGATTTCGACCTCGTTTCATACGGCGGTCAGCATCCCAAAGCAGATAAGAGAAACCAATATCTACACGATGATAAGCGGAGTAACGATAAGTGTTTCTGTATATTCTATTATTCCGGGGTATACCAAATGGCAGACCTGTACCTACTACAAAATTAAGGTTCATTTTGAAGTTCTCATTCTTAGGTAGATAATCCTGGAAATACATGGAAAAACTAACCAACTGATCGGTAGGGCGAGCAACATCATTGACCACAAAAGCTGCTGTATCACCTACATTCCTTCGCAAATGTTCTACACCTATTAACTGCTCACGAGTGCGAAGAAGTGACAGATTAATCCAGGATTCTGCACCTTCTACAAACTCTCCATTTAGACGAAAGTCTATTCCTGTTGCATAGCCTTTTGCATCATTATTGCCGTAATAACGGATACGAACATTATCTACATCATAGGCTACAATATCGGTCAGACTTTTATAATAAGCTTCGGTGATAAAACGGAAAGGGCGACCATACAATTCAAAGTCACGAACTAGTCCGAGTACACCATGTATAGATTTTTGTGCTAATAAAGCTCTGTTGATATTACCATCCAGATCGCGCAATTCACGATAGAAAGGAGGCTGATAATACATACCACCAGAGGCTTTGAATATGAGGTTTTTATCACCTTTTAGTGGTTTATAATACAGTTGTGCTCTTGGTGTAATAATTAATTCCTCATTCAAATCCCAGTAAGAAGCCCGAACACCTAGTGTGATACCTATTTCCCTGTTTTTATTTATATTTTTCCAGGTGTCCTGTACGTAGGCACTAAAGCGATTGGATTGCAGGTTAATGTCTGTTTTTACGACATTAAATAAACGCAATTCTTCAGTATCGTAGGGGAGCGTATAGAGGGCTGAATCGAGGCGTTCCCATTCATTGATCTCATCCAGAATTTGCTCTCTTTGGTATTTGATTCCCCAGCGTATGTGATGGCTTTTTTCTACGCCTTCTTCGGGTTCTCTTGTCTGTTCCCAGCCACCTTTATGTTCTACATTAGTTACATTGGCAGTCAGATAATTACGAACAAATTGTTGTTGTGTTCCTGCTCCGATAACAGCCACAATATCTTCTCCGGCGCCTTCGCTGCCCAGATTAGTTTCCAATACACCCAGCGAATAACGACCAGTAATATCAATGCGTTCGTTCTCATTACTTTGATAAGTAGAAGCCAGGAATTTCAGATAATAATTGCCAGTTTCGGGAAGATGACTCAGCGATACCCCACTCATATAAGTATTGAAATCATCTACCTCTTGTCCATCAAATAATACACGGTACTGAAAAGCCAGATTGATAAGTCCGATGGTTGTATTTCTTTCTGTTGGTACGAAATTATAAAGGCTGGTATTTATATTGCCTATCCAGCCGAGTTGCCAGGTGGGGCTGATGTCATAAGTCAGATAAGACTGTAAATCAAAGAAATTGGGAATATACTCGCCAGTTGTTTGCAGGCTACCGAGTAAGTAACGAGTCGTTTTATATCTTGCTCCGATCAGGTAACGAAAAGCCTGTCGGTCGTCTTTTTTCTTTTTCAAACTGCCTTCCACATGTGCCGAACCTCCAA
>JAHDFX010000011.1 GCA_020627965.1 Saprospiraceae bacterium
GCCTTGCCTACTTCGGAAAAAATGTACGTAGGTAATATTCCGACAGGTAGTAAATTCTATGGTAAATCACTGGCTGTTGGTGTGTATTGGGAAAACCGATGGGGCGCCCACGATCTGGATTTATCGGGTTTGAATATTGGTGGAAAAATTGGTTGGAATGCCAGTTACAAGCAAGGCAAAGGAGAATTAATGTACTCGGGCGATATTACAGATGCTCCCGGTGGTGCCGTAGAGTATTTATATGCTCAAAATGGACTGAAAGCCCCTACGCTGGTTAAGAATAATGTGTATTCTGGTGCTGGAAATTGTGCCTATAAAATAATTGTCGGTAAGGGCGATCAGGTGGATTATGACTACATGATAAATCCTAATAACCTATTCATGGAAACTAAGTGCCAATCTGTTCAGAGACAAACTATTCTAGGCATGCTTATACCAGCAAAAGCCAGACAATGTTTTGTGATTTTGAATTTTGGTGCTGGCGAAAGCAGAGTTTCGGGTAATTCTGAATTATCGAATACTGCTACTAAGGCATTATACCAGCAATGGAATGACCCCATCACCTTTCGTCAATTGGTGACGGAATTAGGTGCAGAGATCGTAGGTAACAAGAAAAATGCAGATTATGATCTTTCATTGGATGCCTTGCAAAAGGATAGTTTTTTGAAAGTTTTCACTAATCTTACATAATTTGAACATCTATTTCGTTTAGAAAGGAAAATGAAAAAAATGAATTTCATCAAAGAATTATATACAAGACTAGAGGATCAAGGCTTATGGGAGAAAAATATTGCACTAAAGCGAAATGAGTATTTGAAAGTAGCAGGAACGAGAGATACAAATATATATTACATCCTTTCAGGCAGTCTGAAAATATCTATCATTCATGAGTATGAGGAACATATTATCCGGTTTGGTTACAAAAATAATTTCATTACCTCGCTGGATAGTTTTATAACTGATAAGCCTTCAGAATTTTACATTCAAGCCATCAAGAAAACGGAATTAAAGGTCATATCCAAGTCGAGCTATCTGCATTTTATCAATAAAAACCCAGATAACAAACTGCTTTGGGACAAAATTTTAGAACAATTAATTTTACAGCAAATTGAACGAGAAAAAGACATTCTGATCACCTCTCCAAAAGAGCGATTTCAAAGGGTGTTGAAAAGAAGTCCACAACTATTTCAGGAAGTCCCGAACAAATACATTGCTTCCTATTTGAGGATGTCACCAGAAACACTTTCAAGGCTCAAAAAGTCTTGATCTCAATCAAGAAATTACTCCGTAAAAGCCTTGATATTTGTGTCAAAATAAAAGTTATGACATCTGAAGTATTAATCAACGAATTGATCGAACTCACCCAAAAACATATGAACGATGTACAATCGTTCAAGCAGCTAAGCACTGAGAACCTCAATCTGAAGCCCAGTGCCGAAAGCTGGAGTATACTGGAATGTATAGAACACCTAAATCGGTATGGAGATTTTTATATTCCTGAAATTAAAAAACGAATAGAAGATTCAAAGCACAACAAATCCGACACATTCAAAAGCGGGATACTGGGTAATTATTTTGCAAAAAGTATGTTGCCCAAAGAAAAACTAAACAAAATGAAAACTTTTGCTTCAATGAATCCCAATAACAGCTCTCTTGATAGGAGTGTTCTGGATAAATTCATTCACCAGCAAGAGGTAATACTTGAACTCCTGACAAAAGCAAGAAATACTAACTTAAGCAGAGTCAAAACATCTATTTCTATTTCAAAATGGATCAAACTAAGATTGGGGGATACCTTTAGAGTAGTTATTTACCATAATCTCAGACATATCATCCAGGCAAAGAATTTAATAACATAAAGTCAATAAGCAAGAAGAGCGTTCATGCTCAGCAAACTAAATAAACTCTGTTCTTTTGACCATGTGAAAAAGCTTGAGTCTTGTATATAGTCTTTTTTGTATTGAAAACACAAAACAATCAAAAAAGTTATGTTTTATTAATTATTTGATTACATTTGTGATGTAATTAGATAGTTATCTCTTGGAATGCATTCCTAACTTTATAATTGCTTCCAACCAAAAATAAAACAAATGCAAGTCAAAATATCTGTCAAACAATTGGGTAAGAAACGTCCTATTATTAACCAAAAAGGAATCAAAATTGAAGACTTACCTGATTCGCCTGTTTTACAAAACTTAATTATCGCTATTGTACGTCAACAAGTACAAGCATTCAATCAAAAATTGGAAGAAAAGCCCCTCATACCTTTCCTGTTAAAAGAAGATATTGAACAAAAAACAAAGACTGGTAAAGTCGGTTTTGGTAGTATCTATAATGACCAAAAAGCTGATGAACAAGGCGCTATTGATAATGCCCTGTTGGCATTTCAGGATGGCATCTATTGTGTTTTTATTGATGATAATCAAATAGAAAAACTAGATGCTCCTATTTCTCTTAATGAAAACAGTGTACTCTCCTTTGTCCGGCTGACTTTTTTGGCGGGGAGCTATTGGTAAATCCCTCAATGTTCCCCCTTCAAAGTCGACAAAATCCCCCTTTGGAGGGGGCGAAGGGGGTGGACAACCAAGAAATTCATCTAAAACAATATTTAAAACTATACAAATCTTAACACATTATGACACCAGAAGGAATCAGAGAACAAATCGACTGGAAGGCTCCTGAAAAATTGCATAAAGAGTTAGTCAATATTTACGAGCAAAAAACCAAATTATCAAAGAGCATTTGGAATATCTTTAGGAATAAAAATACTCAGCAGCAAGCTTTATCTAAAGAGTCAGCTCACTTGGGCTTGTTGTTTATGAATTGCTTTAAAAAGTACCGAGAAGAATCAGATCAGGAGTACTGGAGTTATTCTGAGACGATAAGCCAATCCAGCAAACGTTTTACTGTTTTCCAAAAACTGTACGACCTGGATAACCTATGGGAAGGCGAACACTATCAACTATTGGTGTTCTTCTTTGGAACGGAACGTGCGCCCTTTGTCAAAAAAGCATGGGAACAAATGCCCTTGTTTATGTATCAAACAGGATACAATCGAAGATCATTCCGACGCCCTCACCATAAATTTACCAGTCATGTTCGACAGATAAATTTTATGATTAACCTCATCAATTATGATACTATCCACCCTTTTTCTATTAAAAATCATATTAGTCATGATAATACAATCACTCATTATGCCTCTGAAATCTCTCATGTATGGGCAGCCGCTATAGACGAAGGTAATGAGGATATTTATCAACATATGACTGACATCCTGACGGGAAGTGCAGAAGTAGGAACAGTATCACGTCGTATCATCAAAGCTCTTTTATTATCTAATAAACCCAAAGCCTGGGAGCAGGTTGGTAATTTGCTCTTAGCAGCACAGCGACAAGAAGGTTTAAGACAGGTCATTCTGGAATGTCTGGATGAAACCTCGGAAGGAGCTTTGCAATATATGATAGACCTCGTTCTTGAACACAATCTCATTCGATTTTCATCTGTAATACGTGCACTGGATACCTGGGCTGGTTTTGGCTGGGATGCCGAGAAACAAAGTACAGTGAAGCGCTTCATGGAGCTGGCACAGAAATATTATCGTGAGCCGAAATTGATAGAAACCGCTATCAAAAATAAAGATAATGCGGAAGTCTATATGTCGCTCTGGGGGCTGGGCGCTCACGATATAGATAAGTGCTATCCTTATCTGACATCCTTGTATGAAAAAGGCAGCATAGAGAAAAGAACGCTGGCATTATATTTTGTTTCACAATCAGGGCTTCGCGAATGGTATAAAGAATTTGGCTATCTGGCTATCGAAGAAGAAAATCCTCAATTATTGTATTGGGGAATAAGATTGCTTTCTCATGTTCACAACATAGAAAAGGCAGAAGGCTTATTTGAAAAAGTATTCGATATTTATGAAAAATTCCCAAAGAAGGAGATTCCCTTTTTAGGGAAAGTATTTTCATGGTTGACTTTTACATTTAAAAAAGTAGATATAGGCAGTCTGTTAGTGAAGATGACCAAAGACGAAAAGGATGCCCGTCTTGAACGACTCTTACCTTTATTTGATAAAATGGACATTTCAAACAGAGAAGCAATTACTCGAAAAATATTACCTCAATTTGCTTCTTATTATGGAAAGGAAGAAACATCAGACGTTCCCAGTCAAAAACAACGTGATTTTGCTTTTTCGATTTTAAAAGATCGCTCTACCTATATTAGAAACACTGCTATGAGTGCTTTAGGTAAATCCGAACTTTCAGCCGAAGAAATACAGGTTTTTGAAGGTTTACTGACCAGAAAATCCTCCGACTTCCGACAATATGTTTTGGAATTAATTCAGAAACGCCCTACAGATGAAATGTTTGCTAGTGCGGAAAGACTGACCCAGGCAGGAAATGTAGAACAACGTCTCGCAGGTTTAGGTTTGTTGAATCATCTCTATCTATCTGAAGAACACGGCAATCGTATAAAAGGAATGGCGCAAGCCTATGCTGAACGAAAAAAAATAGGACGAAAAGAACAAATTTTACTGGACAATCTCTTGCAGGAAAAGGCAATAGAATACAATACTGAAAATGGTTATGGTTTGTATGATGTCAATAATAATACTCCTGTCATTACTCCCAAAACACCAACATCCGGCGAATTTGTAAAAAAACAAAAAGGCAAACATCCTTTTGGGCTTTCCATGCCTTTAAAAAAGATAGAAGAACAGTTAAACAAACTACAGTCTATCTATCTGGACAACAAAGACTACGAGTACGAAATAGAACATTGGGATAACTCAAAAGGAAAAGTACTATTGGGCAATACTTTTTCCCAAATAAAAAGAGAGACCAAAGATTTCACACCAAGTCAGCATTTTGAAAATTATCCGTTGTATGAAAAATGGGACGCCTGGTACCAGCAATCGGGTTTGACCAGTTTCGATCTGTTCCTAATCATATTTTCCGATAATGTAGAAAAGGAAGATCCTTATGCTAAATTTGGTTTCAAAAAAACAAAGAAATGCTTAGAAGGCACTATGCCTGTGATTGATATTCCTAAGATCAAGGAAAACGAATACTTTTATAATAGAACAATAGAACAGATACTGGAAGCTCTACAAGCCTATTATCCTTATGCTCATCAAAAAGAATATTTGCTAGGAGCCGCACGTCATGTTCTTTCAAAAATAGTTCCTTCAGAATTAGGTATTTGTCAAGAACATAAAATGCACTGGCAAACTCAACAGACAACGGTTTTTGATCTGCATATTCTCAACAAATATATACGCTCCATACATAGCGACTACAAAACTCCTGCTCTATTTGAGGAATACTGGAAGTTGATTCAATTTGTACATCATAATACCCCGTCTAATGCTTACCATTCACGACTTCCGTCTCTACAAAATTATTGCAAAGCATACGAGCAAAAGCTTTGTACTAAAGATGAATTGATGAAGCGTATCATCCAGTCGGATGCCATAAATCTTTTAACCCAAAAACCAAGCAAAGGCGGGCGTTATGAGTCAACTGAAAAGATTTTAAAGCAGTTTCCTTTTGTAAAAGAGTTGACCGAACAGGCTCGAAGTCGCATCTTAGAAGTCGAATTAAGACGTGGAGATAGCAGTACACCTGTCACATTGCTTGCGCAAAATATAGGATCAGTATATGGTATAGATTACCTGATACAAATTCTCAATGGACTAGGAAAAGACACCCTCAATCGTGGCTATATATATTCCTACAGTAATAGTGAGTATAGTAAAAAAGAGGTCTTAAGTACTTTGTTAAAACGCTGCTATCCAAAACCAGAAAACACTCAGAATGAGTTCGACAAAGCTATAAAAGCTGCAAAATTTTCCGAAAAACGCTTGGTAGAAGTAGGGCTCTATGCCCAGCAATGGCTCACATATATTACTAAATACCTGAGCTGGAAAGGCTTGGAATCAGGCGCCTGGTGGTTACATGCACACACCAATTCCTACCACAATGCCGAAACTGAAACAGAGATAGGGCGCTATTCCAGTATTGATATGACCAACTTCAGAGACGGCGCAGTAGATTATAGCTGGTTCCAAAACTGCTATAAAACGCTCGGTAAGCAAAGATGGAAAATGTTATATGATGCTGCCAAATACATCTCAGATGGCACTGGTCATACTCGTGCCAAGCTTTATGCAGATGTGATGACAGGCACGACAAAAATTCGTGAAGTTGCTAAACGAATGAAAGACAAACGCAACAAAGACTATGTGCGTGTATATGGTTTGGTTCCACTAAGCAAAAAAACGCCTGATAAAGACTTATTGAATCGTTATAATGAACTCCTGAAATTTAAAAAAGAAAGCCGTCAATTTGGCGCACAGCGTCAGGCGAGCGAGGGTTTGGCAGTAAAAATGGCCATGGAAAACCTCGCACGCACAGCAGGCTATCCCGACCCTATCCGCCTTACCTGGGCAATGGAAACAGAAGAAGCAAAAAGTATTATTAAACAGGCAGAAACACTCCAGTTTGATGATGTTAGTATTGAATTGAAAGTAGATCAACTCGGCAAGTCAAGCATTATCTGTACACGTAATGACAAAAAATTAAAAAGTATTCCGGCTAAATTTCGCAAGGAAAAAGCAGTTTTAGAGCTCAAAGATTTCCACAAACGCCTGAAAGCCCAATACAGCCGTTCTCGTAAAAGCCTGGAAGAAGCTATGATACGGGGAGATATTTTTCAGACACACGAAATACAAACGCTTTCTGAGCATCCTGTCATAGCGCCTATGTTATCTGCTCTTGTATTGCTCAATGAAACCGGAATGGGCTTTTACAAAGACGGCAAAATAGTAGATACCGAAGGAAAAAAATACAATTTAGGCACAGAAATACGCATAGCTCACTGCTCAGATTTTTACAAGGTGGATAACTGGACTGCTTTACAGAAATATTGCTTTGACAATAAGGTAGTGCAGCCTTTTAAGCAGATTTTTCGAGAACTTTATGTCCCAACACCCGACGAATTACAGGAAAAAACTGTCTCCCGTCGTTATGCCGGACATCAGGTACAGCCCAAGAAAACGGTGGCATTGCTTAAATCTAGAGGCTGGACAGTCAGCTATGAAGAGGGCTTGCAAAAGGTGTATCATAAAGAAGGTTTTATCGCCACCATCTATGCTATGGCAGACTGGTTTAGCCCTGCTGATGTAGAAAGTCCAACGCTGGAAACCGTAGAATTTCGAGATAGAAAAACCTACAAGAACATTGCATTTGAAGACATGAGTCCGCTGATCTTCAGTGAGGTGATGCGTGACGTAGATTTGGTGGTGAGTGTAGCGCATGTGGGCGGTGTTGATCCGGAGGCTAGTCACTCTACAGTCGAAATGCGGGCAGCTATTATTCGTGAAACGGCTCGCCTATTCAAGCTTCACAATGTAGAGATTAAAGGACATCATGCCCATATCAAAGGGAAGTATGCAGAGTACAGTGTGCACCTGGGCAGTGCAGTAACACATCAAATGCCGGGCAAATATTTGTCTATTCTGCCTATTCATTCGCAGCATAGGGGCAGACTCTTTTTACCTTTTGTAGATGAAGATCCAAGGTCGGCAGAGGTAATGTCTAAGATTTTGTTATTGGCGAAGGATAAGGAGATTAAAGACCCGACTATTTTATCGCAAATTGGGGTCTAAAAAACAAACTCCCAAATAAATGGTTAAGTATAACTATACTTAGTATTGGTTTTCAGGGCAAACGCATCAAAACTATTCAGCAAGTACAAAGTAATTTTCAAAATTCTTCTATCTTGTACAGCAATTGCAAAAACAAGAGTAATCATGAGATATATTGGACAAACTCTACTTCTACTTGGTGTTTTCATTCTCTGTACCACAAGTTGTAATGAAGATTTTCTGGCAGTAAACCCCGACAATCTGGTTGGTTTTGAAGAATTTCTGGATTCGCCTGAATCTGCACAGGAATTGCTGAATAGTGCTTATGCTGCGCTGACTTATGATGATTTCCTTGGTGGCAATGCCTGGATCGTATCAGAACTCATGGCAGATAATATTGATGGAGTAAGGCTGACGAATGGGGATTACAGAGCGCATTATACTCGTACTACAGACATATTCCTCTCTACCACCAGAAACCTTATGCACAATGCAGGAAAGGTACACGCCCGTGTCAATTATCTATTTGACAACATGGATAGAGTACCCAACCTGGGTGACGAAGATAAAGCACGGATGACAGCAGAAGGCAAGTTTCTGAGAGGAGTTTCACATTTTGAATTGGTTCGCTTTTTCGGACAGCCTTATGGGTATACATCAGATAATTCGCATCCTGGCATTACAATTCATACAAGCTTTGACCAAAGCTCAAAACCCCGAAATACTGTTGGAGAAGTTTATGCACAAGTAATCGCCGACCTGACAGATGCCGCTAACAGCTTACCAACAGAGAATAATGGTTATGCTACTTCATGGGCGGCTAAAGGTATGCTGGCAAAGGTATATTTTCAGATGAATGATTTTGAAAATGCTTATGCTATGGCAAATGACATTATTGAAAACAGTGGTTTTATGCTTGACCCTGATATATTTACTCGCTTTTCGCAAAATGGTACAACAGAAGCTGTTTTTCAGCTCATTAGTATAGATGACAACGATAATGCGGGCAATAAACTGGCTAATGATTATCGGGTAAGTCAAACGGGTGTAGCTACTTTATATATGTCGTCAGATGCTTTTGATGCAGCTACTAACAATCCTAATGACCTTCGGACACAATGGTTTGAAGAACTAGAGACGGGGTCTGTCATTTTCCATAAATTCGTTACGGATAATCAGAGTTGGATGCAGGTACCCATTGTACACCTGACCGAGCTTAAATTGATTCGTGCAGAGTCGGCTGCTGAGTTGGAAGTAAATGTGGAGCAGGCTATTAATGATTTGAATGATCTGCGTAGTCGTGCCGGAGTACCTTTGGTAGCGAGCAGTGTACCTGCATTAGCTGTTATTGAATTTACCCGAGCAGACAGAAGAGTGGAGCTGATAGGAGAAGGCAATCGTTTACACGAACTAAAGCGCCAGGCGGTGAATGGGAATCCGAGCCTGCAAATTCGAGGTGCCGACTGGGATTGTCCGGGTATGGTTTGTCAACTTCCTGATAATGAATTGCAAGGAAACCCTGACATGGAACTGAACCCACAAGGAGGCTGTAATTAATTCATTTATCGTGCGAATCAAGGGTTAAATCCTGTTAAATATTCTACAAAATAGGTTTGTCGAATCTTCCGAATGACGTATATTACATACTAGTCAGTATTGACAATAGTACAATATCCCATTCTATAATGAAATTTTAGGATAAATGCCATGATGAAATATATATATCCAGTTCTATTTTTATTACTATTTACACAATGTAAAGAAGAGATCAAGCCGATTGGCGAACCATTCAGCCAATTGGAAGGCATTAATGATACCTGGCAACTAATCAGTATCGAGCAGACGGATGAGTTGGATAAAGGCGATGCTAATCCATTGGATGTTTCTGCCATTATGATGGGGTCTCAGCCTGCACGTATTACTTTTAATTCCAGTGATTTCACCTACAGTTTAGCCCCAGGAACAATGCGCAATTTTTTTCCAACTTCCGGTTCCTGGTTTTTTGATGATAATGACTATCCGGCTGCGGTGACGCTAGAAAATACAGGCGAACAATTTGAACTAAAATTACAAGCCCCTATTCGTAGAGAAAGTGGAGAAGATGAATTGATTATTAAATATATTCGTCCTATTGGAAATTGTGTAGAGTTGGAAAATGGACTTACTGGTGCAGTGGCTTACCAATATACATTTTTGAGAGAATAAAGACCATATACCACGATAAAGAATCGTATGATAACAGCTTTAGAGCATGAAAAAACTAATACACATTATCCCATTATTATTCATTGCCCCATTTATTTTCGGACAAGACCTGTGTTCCGGTGCTGAAATTGGCGATGGTTCATTAGCCTGGTTAGTGCCTGCAACGCCAGATGTTGAAGACTCTGTCTATATTTATATTGATGTATCACAAGATCCAAATTGTGATATACTTGTAGGAGATCCCGGCCCCTTTTATATCTGGACCTGGTCACCAGTACAACCAGATGACAATATTGGTACCTGGAATAACTCTGGCGATAATGCTGCACTTGAGCAAGTAGATGGTAATATCTGGCGTTTTGGGATGATTCCGACAGAATTTTATGGTGTGGAAGCTGAAGAAATTTATGATAAAGGTTTTTGCTTTCTTATCAAAAAAAGTGATGGTGGAACAGGGGGCGACTGCTCAGCAGCAGGAGGTGATTTCAAAACAACGGATATTTTTCTGAATGTACCTTCACCTTTTGTCTTTGAACGAAAAGTGTATAGCTTTCCTGATGTTGTTGCTGATGATACGCTTTATACACAACTAGATGATGTGTTTACTGTGTTTTACAATAATAATATAGAAGAGAAGCCTACTATGCAGAATGTGGAAAATATTTTTGCTTATATGCGTGTAATAGGCGATGATGGACAAACATACAATGTATCTTCATTGAGTCAGGTGGGGAATAATCCGGCATTAGAATTGGTCAATGATGGAACTGGCATATTTTCTCTGACTATGATTCCTGAGGAGTTTCTGGCAGATGTATTACCAGCGGGCGTAAGTCCTGCACGATTACGTTTCCAATTGATTACTTGGCCTCTATGTGGCTCTGACTGTGCTGTGGATGGAGATTTTTACTTTGTTATTGGATGTCCGTAATTCTTAGAAGGGAAACCGCCTTGGTAGTTTATCGGGCTGAGAGATAGAAAGTCAAAAAGTTTATTGGCTCAGCTTTGCTCAATAAAAAAAGACAGACTCTCCAGCCTGTCTTTCACAAAAATACATTAAACCCTAACTTATACTGACTAAACCATGCCAATATAAACAACTTAACTTTTGAAAAGTGTTTGTTGTTTTTGATTGACAATACAAATGTAGGGTCAAATCAGGAAATATGCACGTCGTTTTTGACGTCGTTTTACACAATCTTACAACGAAAATTGGCTAAAAACATCGGTCTCTCTTTTTTGCCCAAAAATACAACAAACTGATTATCAGTTCTTTTAACAAAATTTTAAGACTATTACTTACATTGTTTTTTGTACCACATTTGCATCACTCTTACACTTGGATGACATTAAAAAGACATAAAAAAATTACTTAAAAAGGCATTTTAGCTGTGTGTAGTCATTCTAAATCAGTTCTTTTGCCGAAAAAAGCGATACATTTAGTACTTTGTGAACTACTTAGTATTTGTAATAAACAACACGAGTATATGGGACTTTTTGACAGATGGTTTGGAGGGGGAAAAAACTTTAATCGCCCTGATGTCCAATTTGGACGATATAGCGACCATTATCGTACGAAAGAACAGGAAGATTTCTGGAAGACGGCTGTAACCAGTTATGAGAAGCAGGAATACATGGAATCTTTTCGTGCATTTTTTCAGTCATTGCAAGCAAATGGGCAGGATAGTATTCAATTTGAAGAAAAAGACAATGCGCTTCATTTTGAATTATTGCAAGGGTCTAAAAAAGTACATGGCTTTGCGAATAACGAAAAATTTGCAGCTCATGCTAAAGTCGTTCATGCTGATCGTCTTAATGTAGGTTTTATGCGTCGGCTTCTCGAACACAATCACGCCTTGAAATATTCCCGGCTGAGCCTTGACGATGATAACAATATCTGTATTAAGTTCGATTCTTACATTATTGATGCTTCTCCTTACAAATTGTATGCTGCATTGAAAGAGTTGTCTACCTCTGCTGACAAGCAGGACGATTTGCTGGCAGATGAATTTGATATGCTTCATCAAATAGATAGCCGGCATATTATAGATTTGCCTGAAGAAGAGAAAAAAACCAAATACAGTTATATTAAAAAGTGGACAGATTCGACCTTCACCAGGATTGAGGAATTAGACCCCAATAAATTTAAGATTGGGATTAATTATCTTTTATTGAACCTGATCTATAAAATGGATTATCTGGTTGTTCCCGAGGGCGTCATGATGGAAACTTTAGAAAAATGCCATCATCTTTTCTTTGCGCCAGATGGAAAGACCCCGCAAGAAAAATCGCAAAGTGTGGTTAAGGAACTTAAAGAAATGGTAGAACGCCCAGAACAGAATTTTCATAAAGAAATGTATCGGGTACCTTCCACTTTTTCTATTACTGCTCAGGCAGAACATGCCCAACTAGCAGCCATGATAGAGGCTGAGATGCCTTCAATGGATTGGTATCTGCAAAATGAATACTTTGATTTGGCAGCCGCTATTGCCGGCTTTGTTTCCGGGCATTTTTTATTTTATTTCCGCCTGCCACAGCCAGATAGAGAGTATTTACATTTATTATTTGAAATTTTAGAACCTGAGTATTTCAAAGCATTGGGCTTTGAACCCCACTATTATAACAAGGAAACTAAGGAGTTTGATAAATCAGCCATTAAAAACGAAATCAACAATATTGCGAAAGCCAATAAAGAAAGATTTCCAAAACTGGCCCCTGATACTAAAGAACTGAAATATACTAATTTACCAGAATTTGCACGATCATTTCTATTTATGGTCAAAGCATTGGATATGACCTCTGAGAAAAAAGCTAAATAACGTGATTTGATTTCTGAATCAACCAAAATTCATGAGAGCTATAATAGATAAATATAAAGATGTTGTTGTACAGATTGCTACGCCCTTAAGTACGGGAACAGGATTCTTTTTACAAAAGCACAATGTGATTGTTACCAATGAGCATGTCGTTAGTGGCAGCAAGGAAGTTGTGATAGATGGAAACGCAATTGATAAAATACTCGTTAAGGTACTTTTTGCAGACCCTGTACACGATCTGGCCTTTCTGGAAGTGCCAGAAACACACAAGATGCAAGCGGTAAATTTGGGAACTCGTGAAGTGCAGGACGGTGATCCTGTATTGGCGATCGGGCATCCAATGGGGCTAAAGTATACCTCTACGCAAGGTATAGTTTCTAATTCTTCCCGGCACATTGAGCATGCTGACCTAAATTATATTCAAATCGATGCTGCCATCAATCCGGGAAATAGTGGAGGTCCATTGGTGAACGATATAGGAGAAGTGATTGGTGTCAATACTTTTATTTTTAGAGACAGTAATAACCTGGGCTTTGCTTTACCGGCAACTTACCTGAAAAAGACACTCGAAGAATACAGCGAACGTCATGGTAAAATTGGTGGGCGTTGTACTTCATGTTCAAACCTGGTCTATGAAGACACTGTCGATGAAGGCTATTGTCCGCACTGTGGCGCAAAGATCAAGCTGATATCTGATCTGGACGATTACCAACCAACTGGTATTTCCCTAATTCTGGAAAACATCGTTACCAATGCCGGGCACGATGTCAAACTTTCTCGTCGTGGACCCAATTTTTGGGAGATTGAGCAGGGCAGCGCAAAGGTTCGTATATTATACAATATGAAAGCCGGACTGGTTTTTGGCGATGCCAGTTTATGTAAATTACCTAAGCAAAATATCAAGGAAGTCTATGAATACCTGCTTCGCCAAAATGATAAAATAGAAG
The DNA here is from genome assembly GCA_020627965.1 of Saprospiraceae bacterium. GTDB lineage: Bacteria > Bacteroidota > Bacteroidia > Chitinophagales > Saprospiraceae > JAHDEO01. The sequence continues at coordinate 13,623 of JAHDFX010000011.1, forward strand.
GATTGACATTGAGTATTAACGGGCAGAATATTATTCAGTCGCTACTGATCTTTGACCGTCATCTTAATGCAGAAACAGGCGAGAAGTTATTTCAGTATTTCTTTGAAAAGGCAGATTACTATGACAATATCCTTGTAGATGAATACGGTGCCAGATGGCATAATGATGAGGAGTGATCTATAGTGTAAAATAAAAAGTACTGCCTTTTTGTAGTTCTGATTTTACCCATATTTTACCTCCATAATTTTCAATGATATTTTTACATATGGACAAGCCCAATCCAGCTGAAGTCGTCATGCTTTTCCCTTGCAGTGTTTTGAAGGGTTCAAAGATATTATCGACATACTCTTCACTAATACCTACTCCATTATCACTTACCTTAAATAAAATCTCATTACGATGAGTTGAAATCTCAAGCTTGACTTCTGGTCGACTAGAAGTATTGTATTGGAAGCCATTTCCAATCAGGTTTTGTAGAACAAGGACTAAAAGTGGCTGAGAAAAGTAGGGCTATGTTGCAATATAACAGGCTGAACTGAGCATAAGTAATCGCAAATAGAGAACCGAATTGATAAATCTTCATGACACAAACCTTCCCACTTACATCCTCTTACTAGCCACTTATATCCTTTATTAAAAATCGCTACCAGACTGACTTTACATTTGAGGTGTAATTAATTTTTAAACAACTTCATCATTTAAAGTTAAATAATATGCCTTTAAATAAAATCAACACGAATAATCCTATTCGTGGAATCGTAAATCCGACCAGAAGACAACTTCAGACCTGCCATACGGTGATCGGGCAATTAGATTTTGCTGACCTTGGACGTGGAGCAGGAACTTTACATGAAGTCGATGATGTTCGTCTGGATATGCAGGGACGTACTGCCGCAGGAGATGCTAATATTCAGGTTCAGATTGGCAATGGCACTGCCGCTGCTGCATTGATAGCTAATTCTGTACAGCAAACACAAGACCCTGCCAACCAAAGAGGTGCAGCAAGGGCATCAAGAGATGTACTAAACCAAAGCTTGTCAAGCCAAACAATATGGAATTTGACAGGGTCGCTTCCAATGTTAGATGCTGAAGAAATGAACGAATCATCAATCCCGACTTCCCAAGCTTTACAGACAAATATCTACGAACCGGCAACCAGGCAGTATGTATTTAATAAAACCGGAAATATCATGATTACCTGGGCTGGGCCTGATGGTAAAGAAATGCCACCTTCGGCAGAAAAACTCTTTAATGAAGCGGCTGAATTCTACACAAAAATGCTCAAAAAAATCACTAATACAATAAATCCGGTTACTGGCAAGCCTTACTCCATTTATAACTATAATGCTATTATGGAAATAATTGATCAGTCTGACTCATTTGTTTCTGTAAATCAGCAAGATATTACCTATAAGACTACATTATTTGGGACTAATTACAGCCAAAATCTTGTAAAAACACTTCTTGGCTTTGATCTTAAAGCTGATGACTTAGCTTTTGCTCAGGGTATGATCGTTTCAATGGGTGATGCCGGTTTGAAAATTGGTGGATCTGCCAATTCTGAGGATAGTAAAATAGCTAATATCGTTTTTGTTTGTGAATACCTGTGTGGTGTACCACTTGTGAGTGCAATCGTAGTCAGTTGTGATGTCAAACTAAATTCACAAACCTTTAAAACAGCTCCATGTCTCAAGGAGATAGCAATGAGTACTACGCTCAAAATGAATAAAGAAACTTACATGTTTTTAGTCTAATAATTTCATTCATTCTCTAATCAATAAAAAATCAATATTATGGCAAACAAGAAAAATAAACCTATACCCCCTGCAAGTAATAATGATCAAACTGTTCAACTACAGGTTCCGCAGGCAAATCCCTATAATTTACAAGCTACTAAGCGATATATCTTTAATGAAACAGGTAATATCATGCTGGCTTCTACCGAATTGGGTGGAGATACCATTGCCGATTCTGTTCGAGATGTTTTCGCTGAAGTTTCGGTCTTCTTTGCAGCAATGACGAAAGCAATAAGCACCACCATCAATCCTAATACTGGGCAACCTTATTCTTTATACAATTACAATGCAATCCAGAATGTTATTGACGGATCCGGGCTTTTTGTACATGTTAATGAAGAAGATATTGAACATACAACGACTTCCTTCGGAGCTACTTTTAGTAAAGAATTGATAGAAGGACTTTTGGGGCTTGCTACTGGTGCAGGTGCATTGTCTTTTGCACAGGGCATGATTTCTTCGCTCGGAAGTGCCGGTCTGAAAATTGGCGGACATGTAGATTCCAGTGACAATAAAGTTGCCAATATCGTCTTCATTTGTGAATACTTGCTAGGTATGCCCATCGTAAGTGCTATGGTGGTCACTTGCGACGCAAAAGAAAATTCACAAACCTTCAAAATAGGCCCATGCTTCAGTGAATCAACGACTCATACTACACTGAAAATGCACAAGGATACCTATATGTTTGTAACGCCTAAATTCATCAGACAATATTCTGACGACCTCGACTCGATTACAAAAGATCAGGCATATTTTGAATTCGTAGATTACCTTCAGGAACTTGTTCGGGGCGAACCTATTATCACTGCTGTACAAGTGATGAATGATCCTTCCGGCAACCCAGCTCCATCTGAGCTAACAGTAGGTACGACATACGTAATATTGGGTTCTTATCTCGACGATAAAGGTAAACCTGAAAATGTAGAAGTCGCATGGGTAGCCGCAGACGGAAAATCAAAGGGAAGTGTTGTTGCCAATGCAGAAATCCAGAGCAATGTAGTTTCTTTTTCTCCAACAGCGAACAGCACGCCGGCCGCAATTGGAATTTTCTTTAGTGATGGCAAAGCAACACCTACATGGACACTTGCAGTGGCAACTCCATTGATTTATACCGCTAAAAAAGATACACCAACACCTTCCCTTACCATATCACCGACTAATGCCAGTTTTAGCAAAGCAACTAATAACACTGTTCCTGTAACAGTCTCAATTGATAATTCGGCAGGATTAACGTTCGATACTATTAAGAGTATTAGTATCACAGATGGACAAGGATCAGCGGTAAATTCGATCAAAGGAACTGTCAGTGGCAAGAAAATTAATCTGAAATACACTGCACCGGGAACGCCCAAAGCAGTCAGTGGCACAGTTACTTTCGATGTAACAACTAAAAAGGCAGATGGAAGCGCTGGTGATACAATTTCCGGCTCATTTGACTTCGATGTTTCTTAGAAACTGTTTCAATAACCCCGACAATATTTGTGGCAGTATCATTCGACCAAAAGAAGAAGGATACTGCCACTATATTATTTATTCCACGACGATTTTTCCGCTATATTGATGTTCACCATTGTATAATTGATAAAAGTATGTGCCTTTCGGAAAATGATGAACCATTAGTTTATTATCGGCTTTTAAGGTATTTGTACTAATAAATTTACCTTGTCTGTCATACAATTTTATAGTAACTGCTAAGTCATTTTTAATGTCAAAAACAATGAAATCTTTAGCAGGATTGGGGTAGATGACAAAATCCGCAGCCATAAAATCTGATGTATTGGTCTCTATTTCCTGTTCAGAATAAAAATAAGTACCCAGACTATTATTTTCCCAGGTTGCAGTATTCGCATCCCACATATAATTGGTGAAATCTGTTCGTTTGTGTCGGAAAGAATATTCTGAAAAGGGAATAATTAGCTCATTGTATGGGTAATTATTGTCATAATTGTTTTCAGACTGAATAAAATTAACCCATTGATTAAGATCATTATCCCAGCTAGATATGTTATAAACACTTAAGTTTTGAAGTGCATCATAGGTGTAGTTGTATTTACTGACATTGTCCCATTCCTGTTCAAACATATCCCAACCATAATAATACCCTTCCACAGGCACATTATTCGCAACAGTATATTCCACCTTACCGGCTAATTCCCATTCTTCGGTATCATTATTCCATTCTTCCCGTATTAATTCTATGATGTTTCCATCATTATCATGCGTATAAGTGTCACGTCGATTTTCTTGCCAAAAACTACCATCCCAATAATCAATATTGACCTGTGCTATTGTACCATCAGGATTGTAAGAGTAATTATACTTGCTAGATATTAGCCATTGTTGCATTCCTTCATCCCATGAATGATGAATACGTTCAGTTAGTACCTCATTAGTGTCATAATTATAGGTATACCAGGCAGAATTGATCCATTCATCCGAAACGGTATAAGAATATCTGAAATACTGTTCAACTTTTTGATTCTCATTATAATAATAACGATAAGATAAACTATTTTCCCAGTCATTGGAAGTATAAGATTCAATTAGAAAAGAATCTAATTGATGTTTGATCGCCTGACTTTCCGGCGATATTGATGAGCCTGTATAGGTTAATGCCGGATCATTCAGGATTTCCAGATCGTACTGTGCCTGAGCAGATACAGCAATAAATAAAATTATAATGAATGGTGTAGAAAATTTCATAAGTATATTAACTTTATTCAACAACTTCCAAAATAAGCCAATTCCTCATTTAAATCCAGAAAAGGATATTGCTTTTTCAAAGCCGATGTTTTTTCAAATTGCTGTTGTAAAAAGAGTCGATGTTGCTCCGAATCTGGCTGCAAGGGGCGATGCTGCATAGCCTGACGTAGCCTGGCAATTTGCAGCATGAGCTTTTGCTCTTTTTCTTTGAAATAGACTTCGCTAAAATTTTTCCAAACATAATTGACGGCTACATCATTCGGATGCACCATGTCTTCTTTATAAAAACGGTAATCCCGCAAATCATCTATCACCAATTCATAAGCTGGAAAATAGGTGGTGTCGGCAATTCGTTTACACAATTGATGAATGGCTACTAATAGCGTGCTTTTGCTCAATTTGCTCTCCACAAGTCCATCTCTTATATGCCTGACAGGGCTAACTGTCAGAATAATACGAAGTGCAGGGCGACGTTTTTTTATTTTGTTCAATACATCCTCAAGACCTTTGACAATTTCCCGGATAGAGACCAATCTTCGCTCAAAATTATTGGCAGGCAACTGATGACAATTATTCACTATCTGCTCGGGCATATTTGGGCGAAAGCCCTTTCCCCTTAGCTGATGGAACACATGAGCAGTGCCTAGTGTCAGCATCAATACATCCAACTGATCCATATGTTTTCGGGCAGTAATTAATTCATCGTTAATTTGTTTTAAACAAACCGCCTTATCAGGATGCGAAAATCTGCTATGATGCATTGGGCTATGCCAGCACGATTTATGTTCAAATAAGTCTGCTTCCGTATATAATGTATCAGATAACAAAATTTCCAGGCTCCTGGTGATGGAAAGCGGGTTGTAAGTGATACCAAATGGATTCAGGCAAACCTGAAATTTGTGATCAGTTAATCTTTGTCCGATATGCTCTGTAAAACAGGAACCCAGACACATCAACTTATCTTCATATCGGATAGGAGATAGTGATTCGGAAAGCTTAAGTATGGTGCGAAAAGAGGACATCGTTTAAAATTTCAGAACTCGTCGCTTTTGCGAAATTTATCGTATTAAATTTGTTTTGATCATTTGCTGTTCCAAAAAAGGACGGGCAGGATTGATGGTACTGATTGTATCATTCAAATATTTTTCTACCATAAAACTGGCAATCGGACGAGCAAACTGAGAACCTGAACCAGAGTTTTCAACATATACTGCAATAGCAATTTCAGGATTATCCTTAGGCGCAAAACCAATAAAAGTAGAATGGTCTTCTCCATGTGGGTTTTGTACTGTTCCTGTCTTACCACAAAATTTCACACCAGGTACCATCGAATTGGTAAACTTAATAGCTTCCTCCATACCCTTAATGACCGATTCAAAATGTCGTTCATTTTCGATATAAGTATTCTGTTTTTCTTTGTATTTATTCAGTACACTAGTTGTATCATTGACAAACTTTTTTGCAAGATGCGGTTTGTAATAATAGCCACGATTAGCAATGATGGCAGCAGTATTTGCCAGTTGAAGAGGAGTGACCAATAGCTCACCTTGCCCAATTCCCAAAGACATCACCGTAGGAGACCCCCAGGTATAACGATACATCCGGTTATATAACGATGAAGTTGGAACATTTCCTGCTTTTTCACCTGCCAGATCAATACCCAGTTTCTTCCCCATTCCAAAACTTTCTACATAATTTGCCCATATATCTACCCCCTGAGCCGAACTACTTTGTTTGTCAACTACGTCGCGAAACATTTGCCAGTAATAAGTATTACAAGAGTATTTCAGCGCCCGTGACATATTAGAAATGGGTTCAGCATGTCGACGACAACCATAGCGTTTGCTTTTATACATGTAATAACCCGGGCATGCTTTTCCTTTGCCCGACCAGGTAACACCTTCCTGTAGTCCAATAAGAGACATGACTGGTTTGAACGTTGAACCAGGTGGATATTGGGCGTTTAACGAACGATTGAACAGCGGTTTACGGATAGAATCAGCTCTTAAAGCTTTGAAAGCTTCCCCTCTATCCCTATTAATAGATAAAAGGTTGGGATCATAGCTCGGACTACTGATAAAGGTTAATATCTCGCCTGTAGCTGGCTCTATAGCGACAATACTGCCTTTCTTATTTTGCATCAATAATTCTCCATATTGCTGCAATTCAATATCTAAAGAACTAATAAGGTCTCTACCTGAAATCGCTGGCTCGTCTTCTTTACCGTCTTTATAACTACCAACAATCCGCCCCATATTATCACGAGTATATTTTCTTATACCCCGCTTGCCTCTTAGCTCTTTTTCATAAGCTTTTTCCAAACCAGATACACCTATATAATCACCGTCTTTGTAATAGTTATCGGCATTCACCTGATTCGGACTCACTTCGCTTATATATCCTAACACATGTGCGCCCGACTTATAATTATAACTCCGTACATTTCTCAATTCAGCATAAAAACCCGGAAACTCATATTGGTTTTCCTGAAAACGGGTGTAGGTCTGAGCATCTACTTTGGAAAGAAAAACAAAGGGTACATATTTTTTAAACCGGTTACTGCCGAAGTCTTTATTAAGATTCTCTTTGAAGGTTTCCAGGCTTATATCAAGTAGCTGACAAAGTTTGGCAGTATCCAGGTTTTGGATTTCATTATAGGTTACTTTGATGTCGTACATGGCATCATTATGTACCATTAGTTGACCATTTCTATCATAGATCAACCCACGAGAAGGATATAAAGTAACTCCTTGCGTACCAGTCTCCTGCGCTTGGTTTCTAAATTCAGTATCCAATAATTGTAAATGGCAGGAACGAAACATAAGCATAGCTGCACAGGCTAGAAAAAGTACCTGCAATACATATTTACGTTCGTGGAAGGTATCGTTACTCACTGTGTGAAATTACAAAATAAAAACTGTAAAGATATTAGACTTTATTCTGAAAGTCTATTGCATTGTTAATACTTTGGGTTGAAAATGTATACAAACAAAAGTACAACAGGAAAAGAAACAATATAGCTCAATACTGCTTTGATGAAAGCCAGCCCTAGCTTCTCAAATAGAAAAGTTTCAAAAATAAAATAAGTCACGACAAATACAAGCATCAGTACAGCAGCGTATTGTATGAACCAGACTGGCCCAAGGTCATTTTTATTTGGATTTTGATTGATGTCATAGCCACCTCTGGGCTCAAAAAGTTTCATGGCCATCGGTCGGGCAAATGCCACAGCTACACAAGTACCAGCGTGTAAACCTGCACTATCATAAAACATATCAATAGTAAGACCAAAAACTAAAGCGACCAACATACTTGCCCAAGTGGGAAGTTTGAGAGGAAGCATGAAGATAAACAAAGGGTAGAGGAAGACCTTAAAATAAGGTGCATAGGTACCAAAATCCACATTTTTCAAAATCAGAACCTGAATAAGTACCAAGGCGAAAAAGCGGATAATATTGGCTATAAGTACACTACTATTCATTCTTCACAGACTTTTCCAATTCCAATAATTCGTTTCGCATCAGGTTCTTGACAACATTCACATACTCTATGTTCGTTAGGTCAGTATTTAATTCTACATCTATGGTATAAAAGCTACTGCCTGGTTCTATTTTAGTCTCTTTTACAATACCGATCATAAGATCAGCAGGAAATTTAGTAGAGTAACCGCTCGTCAGAATAGTATCTCCTTTGACAACCTTGGCATGTTTGGGAATGGCTTCCAGTGTCATGATACGTGGATTATTACCTCGCCAAACTAATGAACCAAAATGCTGGCTCCGTTTGATCTTTGCACTCACACGCATATCTCTGTGCAATAAGGACATCACAACAGCGTAATTTTTTGAAGTTTTCAATACAATACCAGCCAAGCCATCTCCACTTAACACACCAGAATTGGATTCTATACCATGTTTGCTGCCTCGCTGAAGTGTGATATAATTATTAGGGCGGTCGGTAGAATTATTAATGACTTTTGCACTGAGATAGCTATAATTCCTTTCGTATAGCGAATCATTGCTTTCGTGTATTTCAGTTCTGTGCTGATAGTATGCACTGGTATCCTGATTAAGAAAACGATTATACTGATTAGCCAAACTGTCATTGACTGTTTTCAGTCTCATATAGTCTTGTAAGCTGTCAAAGCGTTTCATTAATGCCCCTGAAACAACACTAGAAGAATGTAAAGCAACTTTGTTGTGATGGTCATTATAATTCACCATCAGATATACTGCGAATGCCTCTAAAGCTATAAAGAGGAAGAAGGCATTGTACCGCAATAAGAATTCGATCAGGTTGCGCATGGATTATAAATTCCAAAATCCAAATTACAAAAGTGAAACTTACTTTTGAGAATTTGGATTTGATCTGTATTTAATTTTGCTGCAGGAGAGATAAAATCAGGTACTCTTTCTATCAATAAGGAAAGTGTATTTATCTATATTTTTAAGTGCTTTCCCCGTTCCACGCACAACTGCACGTAAAGGGTCATCAGCAACATGAACCTGCAATTTTGTTTTTTGGGCAATTCGCTTATCCAATCCTCTCAACAAAGCACCCCCTCCTGTCAGATAAAGCCCAGTCTGATAAATATCAGCAGCCAATTCTGGTGGCGTATTTTCCAGTGCTTTCAGAATCGCATCTTCCACTTTTGATATCGATTTATCCAGTGCATGAGAAATCTCTGAATAAGATACCGTGATCTGTTTAGGAATACCAGTCATCAAATCACGACCATTCACAGGAAAGTCTTCTGGTGGATGCTCCAATTCATGAAGTGCAGAACCAACATTGATCTTAATACGCTCAGCAGTACGCTCACCAATTAGAATATTGTGCTGGCGCTTCATGTAATTCATGATGTCATTAGTAAACTCATCACCAGCAATTCTAATAGATTGGTCACAAACAATACCAGATAAAGCAATAACAGCAATCTCTGTCGTTCCTCCTCCTATATCAATAATCATATTACCAACAGGCTCCTCTACATTCAAACCTATACCTAAAGCTGCGGCCATAGGCTCATGGATCAAATAAGTCTCTTTGGCATCTACATGCTCAGCAGAATCAAATACTGCTCTCTTTTCTACTTCAGTAATACCTGAAGGAATGCAGATTACCATTTTAAGATTACTGAAAAAGCGACGACGAGTTCCTGTCATATTGATGAAACCTTCAATCATGCTTTCAGCAGCCTGAAAATCAGCGATTACACCATCTTTTAGCGGACGTACTGTCTTGATCTCCCCATGCGTTTTCTCATGCATCATCATTGCCTTTTTACCCACGGCTATCGTCTCGCCTGTACGACGATCAATAGCAACAATGGAAGGCTCATCAATCACTACCTGATCATCCTGAATGATCAACGTATTCGCAGTTCCTAAATCAATCGCTATTTCCTGTGTTAAAAAATTGAAGAATTTCATTCATATATATGTGTCAAGTTTGGCAGAGGGATTACACAAACTTTTTGGTTCTGAATATTTATAATCTAAGACGTTGTAGAGGTAGCAAAGGTAACGATTTTAGTGACAAATCAATGCTAGTTTAAAACTTTATTTTAGGAAGTTTTTAAAAAAAGAATGTAAGGTTTTGACTTTTATAAAATCTTTGTTTTTTAGCTATCTAGACGGGCGATAGGCTTTTATAATGTTAAGGAAATATTAAAAAGATAATGTCTTTGAAATTGTGACATTAAAATAGCGCTTTTTTGATATAAGATTTAACGCTACCAATGATTGTATTCTATTTTTACCCCTATATTGTTTTTTGTAATTGTTCCACTTATGAATAAGCATTTAGTTAATTTATTATTTTTTTGTTTCTAACAAAAAAAACAGACTTTTCTACAAGCTTTATGCTATGCTCCGGTAAAATTTTGTCTTCAAAGGGATGTCGTCCGCCAAAAACATGATTTCCGCCCTCTATGGTATGTAAGATAGCATCTTTTTTCCACCGTTTTAATTGTTCTGCTGAACTGATGGGGACAGCAGGATCACTGCTACCATGTATAATAAGCATAGGTTTGTTCAAGGAACTTAGTGCCGTTTCAGTGTTTAAGAGATTTTCATTCGCTTTGAAATTTTCATACAATTGAAAATATAAGGGCATTTGTTGTTTCGTACGTCCGTTCAAAATATAATTGACGCCAGCTTCTCGCCAATATTCGATTTGTGCTTCATCTGTCCATGCATAATTAAGTTGATGAACAGCAGCCCATGTAATAACTTTACTGATACGTTCATCTTGGGCAGCCTTTAATATAACAATCGGTCCACTCCTGCTATGCCCAATTAGTGAAACATTACGCAGATCAATTTCTGTTGTTGCTAATATTTTTTCTTCAAACAAAGCATCTACAACAGCATCAAGATCGGTCAATTCTTTCATATAATTATTTTGCCCAAAAGCCTCCAGATTTACAAAATCCAAAGGCTGGTCAACTGTTACTCCGTTATGCGAAAAATTAAATTTCACAAAAACAAAACCAGCTTCAGCAAAGGCTTCCGCAATAGCTCCCCAATGCCCCCAGTCCTTAAAACCTTTAAAGCCATGTGCAAAAACAACAACTGGTTTTGGTTGCCCATTTTTCGAGTAAGTAGTATCCAATGCAAAGAGACGCCCTTCAGCGCCAGTCAGCACAGTTTGTTTTTGTATTTTTTTCATCAAAAATGTATTTAAAAGACTAAGATTTTAACAGCCCAATAGTGTGCAATTCACACTTTCTTATTAAATTTAATTTATTAAAAATTATAAAAAAATCAAACTAATATGAGAAACGTTATTTTACTTCTAACATTTTTATTGACTGCTACGACTATGGCTTATTCACAGACGGCAGTTACGCTGACTCTGACCGATGAGAATATGGAATTGACAAATGTCGGTTTCAAAGGCGCCTATGGGGGCTGGGTAACTGAACAGGGTTATGATGATGGAACCAATGGTGATGCAACCGCTGGTGATTTTACACACACTATTATCGTCATGGCAACAGAAGGAACCTACGAATGGGGCGCTGTTGATCTGAATGATAATGAAGCATGGCTAATCAATGGGCCAAATCTTATGTTTACCGTAGATGCTATGGGAAATGTAACGGGTGAAACCAGCTATACAGTACCTTTAGAAGGAGCGCCTACCCAATTGGTTTTAACAATTGATGACTCCGCTAATCAGACTTTAACGGCTGTCAGCTTTAAAGGTTCTTATGGAGGATGGGCAAGTGAACCTGGCAATGATGATGGTATAGATGGCGATGCGACTGCTGGCGATAATATATGGTCTATTACTGTTACAGCAAATAGTGGTGCCAGCTATGAGTGGGGAGCAGAAAACACAGGATGTACAGATGCAGCCTGGTTGATACAGGGACCAAATCGTATGTTTACCGTAGATGGCGCTGGTAGTGTAACTGGTGAAACCAACTATACTGTTCCTGCTGCTGGTGCAGCTTACCCGATTACTTTTCGTGTAGACATGTCTAATGAGATTGTCAGTTCTTCAGGGGTCTATGTGTCTGGCGATTTTCAGGAATGTGCCTGGAATAAAGCAGAACTTGAAATGACAGAAATTCAGCCAGGTATCTATGAAATAACAACTATGGCTCGTCCGGGTATGTATGAATACAAATTTTTCAATGGCGACTGTGGTGATACTGGTTGTCAGGAAACAGCTGATTTTGTCGTTTTAGGTTGTGGTATTGATAATGGCTTAGGTGGTACTAATCGCCTACTGGATTTAAGCATGTTGAGTGGCGCAATGACTCAGCCCGTCTATGTCTTTAATGAATGTAATACTACAACTGTTGGTACCAACAACTTAAATACACTAGAGGATTTCAGCGTGACTCCCAATCCATTCAGCGATATAGCGACCATTGATTTTAATTATGAAGGAAACCTTTACAGCCTGTCTGTCACCAATACAATGGGGCAAATAGTCAAAGAGATTTATAATATTGACAATGGACAAGTCTTACTTAATGCCAGTGACCTGACTCCTGGTGTTTATTTTGCAAGATTGAATAATGATGCTGGCGAATTTGCCATACAGAAGATCGTTATTAGATAATTTTTTCACCGCTGATAACACAAATTAACACAGATGTTTTGTAACTAATTACAATATTTTTCTTCCCTTATCTGTGTTAATTTGTGTAAATCTGTGGTTAATACCCTTTGATACTCAACAAAACTCCCTGAACATACTCAAAAAAAGTACAACAAATAACTTTTTTGCGTCCAACCTTGTCTACTTATCCTATAATTTCATACTTTTGCAATTCCTTGTACTGGCAACTAAAGAAGCCAATACGTTGAAGAAAATATAAAACTATGTACGAACAAAAAAAGCAAAAAGAACTATACGAAACCTCAAAAACATTACTCAAAAAAAAAGACATACCCAATAAAGGTGCAGCAGCAAAAGAAGTAGCTGATTTGCACGAAGTCATTGTTTATCACGAATGGCGTTATTATGTTTTAAACGAGCCTGTAGTCAGTGATTTTGAGTACGATAGTTTATATAAAAGACTAGAAGCAATAGAGCAGGCCTATCCCGAAATGATCACTCCTAACTCCCCCACACAACGAGTTTCCAATGACTTGACTGCTGACTTTCCTACAGTCGCACATCTTATCCCGATGCTTTCACTGGACAACTCCTACAATGCAGAAGACCTGAAAGATTTTGATGAACGCATTCATAATCTTGCAATGATACCACAGGAAGAAGAAGTCGATTATGTCGTAGAACCTAAGTTTGACGGAGGAAGTATTGCCTTGGTTTATGAAAATGATAAACTCGTACGTGGTGCCACTCGTGGCAATGGCGTTGAGGGAGACGATATCACCAATAACATGCGAGCTTTACGCTCCATACCTCTGACCGCTAAATTCTCAGATTATGGTATTCATAAAGTGGAGCTACGTGGTGAAGCCCTGATCCGCTTAGACCGCTTTGACAACATCAATAAAAAAAGAGAAGTCGAAGAGAAATCAGTCTTCGCCAACCCCCGCAATGCCGCCACTGGCGCACTCCGCATGAAAAACCCAAAAGAAACAGCCGCCAGAGGTTTAGAAGCCTTTATTTACCAATTGGGTTATGCAACAGACAAAGATGGAAATGATGTCTTAAATAAATTCCCCACCCATCATGAAGGCATAGAAATGCTGGCAGCCCTGGGTTTCAAAGTACCAACCATTGAACGAAAGCTTTGTAAAAACATAGAAGAAGTCAGTCAATTTTGTCTTGATTGGCAAGAAAAACGAGATGGTTATGATTATGAGATTGACGGCATGGTCGTGAAAGTCAACCAGCTTGCTATTCAGGAAAAATGTGGCTATACCAGCCATCACCCCCGTTGGGCAATTGCCTTTAAATTCAAAGCCAAACAAGCCACCACAAAATTGCTGGATGTCGAATTTCAGGTCGGCAAAATCGGACAAATTACCCCGGTAGCCAAGCTCGAACCAGTAGCACTGGCCGGTGTAACGGTGTCTTCTGTATCTCTGCATAATGAAGATTTTATCACCTCAAAAGACCTGCATTATAATGATACCGTATTGGTAGAACGTGCTGGCGATGTGATTCCTTATATAGTGAAAGCTTTGTCCGAACTCCGTGATGGTAGTGAAAAAGCAATTACTTATCCTAAAAATTGTCCTTCCTGTAATACGATACTGACCCAACAGGAAGGCGAAGCGGCATGGCGTTGCGAAAACTATACTTGTGAAGCTCAGTCGCTGCGTCGCCTTATTCATCATGTCTCCAAACATGCCATGAACATCGATGGCTTTGGTGAAAAATATATTGTCCGCTTCAATGAACTCGGCTGGCTCAATAGCCTAGCCGATATTTACAGGCTGGATTACGATAAAATAAGCGAGCTGGAAGGCTTCGGACAACGATCTGCCGATAACCTGAAAGCTGCCATTGATACCGCCAAACAAAACGGCATTGCCCGTTTATTATATGGTTTTAGTATTCCGCATATCGGACGTAGTGTGTCAAAAACTTTCGCCGCAGAAATAGAAGATATTCGTGATCTCAAGGACTGGACAGAAGAACAAATCGTCAATCTTCACGACATCGGCCCAAAAGTAGCTAAAGAGCTGTTGGTGTTTTTCAACAAACAGGAAAATCTAGATTTATTGGATGAATTGGACAGCCTCGGCGTCAATATGAAACGCCTGGACAGCGAAATGAAACAGGAAGCAATTACAGATGGGGTGTTCTCCGGCAAGACAATTCTATTTACGGGTAAATTACAACTGATGTCTCGCACCGATGCACAGGCAAAAGCTAAAGGGGCAGGAGCAAAGGCAGTAAGTGCCGTCAGCGGTAATCTGGACATTCTGGTTGTTGGCGAAAAAGCAGGGTCTAAATTGAAAAAGGCACAAGCATTGGGTACTGTAGAGATTTTATCAGAAGCAGAGTTTTTGGAACGACTGGGCTAAGAACGTGTTTAAATAATTCAATAATCTGGTAATCTACCCTGAACGAGCCAATTTACATCTAGCATATTATAGATAGCGATCTTCATGACATAGGGTTGGTCACCAATATAATGCCCAAGCTTTTTCATATCATCCTGAAAATCGAGCAGATAATCTTCGTGCATTTTACCTAATAATTTCAAAAGCTTTAAAGCTCGTTTAACCACATACACTGCAAAAGTATGTTGCTGGCGTGGGCTAGCCTGTCGAATTTGATCTCCAAACAATTCAAAACTCTTATTCAGCATCAGAAAATTGAGTTGGATTTCTCCATATTTATCCTTCGTTGTCTTTAAATGACGATTAATATCTCCGCTGAGATTGCGCAATAACAGTAGCAAATAACCGGGCGAATAATACCGATAATGAGCAAATTTCTGTTCGATCATTTCATACAATTCCTGCCGACGAATATCTTTAGTCTCTCCAGCTTCCAGCAAATCAAAAATTAGCTTGTTGACCAATGCCTGATCTTTTGCAATAAGTCGAAACAATAGTTTATCCTTTTCTTTATGCGTCAATCCAGCAATTGCTTCCTTTAATTCATTAGATAGTTTTATTCTTGCCATATTGTAAAGTTAATATTTGAGTTATAAAACTCCATTTTTCGACTATCTTTACTTGCTTTTAATGAAAAAAACATATTTCCAGATGAAAACAAGAAGAGATTTTCTCAAAAACTCGGCTATACTAGGAGCTTCTCTAAGTATCCCAGCTTCATTACAATGCAACAACCCGATTCCACAGGCTGGTAAAGGTGAAGCCACTATCATTTCTACCTGGAATCATGGACTTCCTGCCAATAAAGCTGCCTGGAAAATCATTCAATCGGGCGGAAAAGCTATTGATGCAGTGGAAGCTGGCGTGAGAGTGGTCGAATCTGACCCAAAATCTACTTCTGTAGGTTATGGTGGTTTACCTGATCGGGATGGTCATGTTACGCTGGATGCCTGTATTATGGATGAAACTGGCAATGCTGGCTCTGTATGTTTTTTGCAAGACATTGAAAATCCTATATCCGTTGCACGTAAAGTGATGGACGACACGCCACATGTTATGTTAGCCGGAGAAGGTGCTTTACAATTTGCTTTGGCAAACGGCTTTACAAAGAAAAACCTGCTTACCCCAGAATCAGAAAAAGCCTGGAAAGAATGGACGATCAAATCGGAATACAAGCCTATTATCAATGTAGAAAATCACGACACCATTGGCTTATTGGCAATGGACAATAAAGGCGATCTCTCTGGCGCCTGTACAACTAGCGGACTAGCCTATAAAATGCACGGACGCGTGGGCGATTCTCCCATTATAGGAGCTGGTTTATATGTTGATAATGAAGTGGGCGCAGCTACTGCCACAGGCATGGGCGAACTCATGATGAAAACATTAGGTTCTTTTCTTGTCGTGGAATTAATGCGTCAGGGAGCCAGCGCACAACAAGCCTGCGAAGAGGCTATTATGCGTATTGTCAAAAAACTGGATTATAAAAATTTACAAGTTGGTTATCTGGCAATTGATAAAGCAGGTAATGTAGGGGCTTATGCCATTCAGCCCGGATTTAATTATGCTATAATGAGAGGAGATAAGAATGAATTGGTGGATGCAAAAGCTTATTTAAAATAAAAAAAACAAACTCCACAATTACCTTTTCAAGTCTTATGTTATTAATGAACAAATGACTCATCCAGACCAACATATTATCGAATTACTACGCTCTGATAACCCCCGGGAGATACAGAAGGCGATAGATTGTATCAGAAAGCAGAGCTTTGCTGCTATTCGGTCTTATGTGATGAACAATGGCGGTAGTTTTGACGATGGGCAGGATGCTTACGGATATATGTGGGAGGCATTATTTAAAAACACTAAAAATCCGGACTTTATACTAACTTGCAAAATCAGCACCTACGCTTTTCAGATAGCTCGTAACTGGTGGTCAAACCAGCTCAGAAAAAGGAAGCAACAGCAAAAACACAAGGAATCACACCATGTAAAGCCCGGTCGTTTTGACCCGGACGAAGATAGGGAAAACCGCATAAGATATGAACAATTGCAAAAGGCGATTAAAGAACTATCAGAAATAGAGCAGGCAGTACTGAATTTGTTCTTTGATAGAAAACCTATGAAAGAAATTGCAGATAAATTGGGACTTGCCAATGCTCAGGTAGCGAAAAATATTAAGTGTAGAGCACAGAAAAAACTAAAAGAAAAATTGAGATGAAGGATTATAAAAACATGACCGATTGTGCCCGGGAAGAGTGGATAGACCGCTATCTGATGGGCGAATTGCCAAGTGAGGAAAACTATGCTTTTGAAACACTGATGCAAACTAATCTTGAGCTTCGTAAAGAGGTAGAATTACATGCCGAAATCATGGCAGTATTTCAGGAAAGCACTCCTGAATCTCTTAAACCTATAGTCTCTGTATCCCCTATCCGTACAATTTTCAGGCAGAGTCGACCAGTCCTGAGAATTGCGGCTATGGTACTGCTAGTATCAACCATTGGGCTATATATTGGTCTGAATGAAGTGGTGCTGTCAGATAAAGCACCTGTGACTACTTTTGAGAGTTGCAATGGTTGTAACCACATGCCTTATGCCTAAGTGAGTGTAATAGTTATCTACAAGAAATTATGATTTAGTGCTTAATAAAATTAGCTTTGTAAGCTGATCAAGTTATTCTTCAGTTCTTACTTATACGGCTTACTAAGCCGAATCCCTTTTGCAAAGCAATTATTTATTTCTAAATTTAACCTTTTAAAGAACTTTCACCTTGTTAATAACTTGCGTTAATAGCTATCAAAATATGATAAAAATGAATAAACTACTCTTAGGACTCCTGACAATATGTGTATTTATGCTGGCTGCCTGCGGAGGCGGAAGCAATGATAGTAGTAATGAAGGGAATGACGGTCCACTTATCGGTGATTATGAAAATAAGGTTATTTCTCATGCACTTAGTGATCCGAGGCAATTGACACCTCTTAACGCCAGTGATAATACCGCTACTACTGTATTCAGACAGGTTTTTCAGACTTTAGTACATATTGATTTTAAGACCTATGAGATTATCCCTGTATTGGCTAAAGCCCGCCCTACCATTACAGAATTGGACGGTGGCAAAGTAAAGCTTGATTTTGAGATCAGAGAGGAAGCAAAATGGGACAACGGGACACCTATCACAGGAAAAGATGTAGACTTTACACTACGTGTACTCAAAAACCCGCAAACTGACTGTAAAGCCCTAAAGCCTTATTTTGATAAGATAGAAGATATTAGCATTGATAAAGAAAATCCACGCAAATTTTCTGTTCTTTATTCAGAACCATATATGGTAGCAGAATCTGCTTTTGCAGACTTGTATATTCTGCCAGCATATATTTATGATCCAGAAGGGATTATGCAAAAATTTACAGTAAATGAGCTATTTAAGAACGAAATGAAATTGTTTGATAATGCAGATATTAACAAATATGCTAAACAATTCAACGATACAAAATTTCAACGTGAAGTGGTCGTCGGCTCCGGGCCTTATAGCTTTGACAAATGGCAGTCCAATCAACGTGTTATTCTCAAGCGTAAGAAAGACTGGTGGGGCTATAATGTAAAAAATGCTAATCACTGGTTTGAAGCCTCTCCTGATGAAATTGTCTTTGAAACGGTAAATGATCTGACTACCGCTACTGTTGCACTGAAAGGTGAAAGCCTGGATGCAATGTTTAGTATCGAACCTAAAACATTTGTTACAGATTTACGCAAATCAAAAGATTTTAAATCCAAATTTAAGACTTATACGCCTCCAAGATTTTCTTATGATTATATGGGTATAAACCAGCGCCTGGATAAATTTAGTGATGTACGTACACGTCGTGCACTGGCTCATGTTATGAATGTAGATCAGCTAATTCAGTCTTCCTGTTATGGACTTGGAGAGCGCGTGGCAAGTTTTACTCACCCTTCACTGACTGAGCGCTTGAATCCTAATGTTAAGCCCTACGCACACGACCATAGTAAAGCTAGGGCTCTACTTGCAGAAGCAGGTTGGAAAGATACTGATGGTGATGGTACATTGGACAAAGAAATTGATGGGGAGAAAGTAGATTTTACGATCACTATAAATACAAATAATGGCAATCCGATCCGAAAGAAAGCCTGTCTGATATTTCAGGAAGAATGCAGGAAAATAGGTATCGATGTGGATATCCAGCTTCTGGAATGGAGTGTACTTCTCGACAGAATCAAGGCACAGAATTTTGAAATGATCGTTATGGGCTGGATATCTTCCCCTTTTGAATCTGATCCGAAACAAATCTGGCATACTGATTCTCAAAATGATGGAGGTTCTAATTATGCCGGGTTTGGTGATGAAAAATCAGATGCCATTATAGAAGATCTTCGTAAAGAAATGGACGAACAAACGCGATTTGCAAAATACAAAGAACTACATCAGCTTATCCATGATGATGTTCCTTATATTTTCTTATTGGCACAAAAAGAGCGTATTGCTATTCACAAGAAATATGGTAATGCTTATGCATCGGGTATTCGTCCGGGATATTGGGTCTCAGGTTTTCAGGTTGCTACACCTACACCTAACTAATAAAAACTGAGTTGACTGAGTAATTGAGTGGTCATTGTATCACCGATTAATAATTCGTGATTAATTATGTTTAAATACATTTTAAAAAGGGTATTAATTTTCATACCGACCTTGCTTGTCATTTCGGTTATGGTATTTCTGCTTAATATGTATGCACCGGGAGACCCGGTCTATAATATTGCAGGAATAGACCCGAATTCAAGTAAACCACTCACACCTGAAGCCTACAATGCTATTCGTGGAGAGTTGGGGCTGGATTTACCAGTCTTCTATTTTACAATGAGTTCTATAGCCTACCCGGACACATTGTATCGTATTCCTAAAAAAGAGCATAAGGCAACTCTTGGCAGACTAATCAACGATCATGGCAATTGGGAAGAAATTCGGGAGTATCATCGTTCTATAGAAGCACTAGAAAGCAGAGTACTGGAGATTCCCCGTGATTCTTTAAACCCAAAGGCACTGATAAAGATCAAAGAAAAAGTCAGGGGACTCTATCGTATACACGAAGATATAAAGATCCAGAAAAGTCTGGAGTCTATGGAGAAGCCGATAGCTTCTGCTCCTTCGACCTCTATATTGCAGCCTTTTTTGGAAGATACTCGTACGAAATACCAGACTATGGTGAATAATCCTACCAAATGGAAAACAAAAGTTCCTACTTTAAATTGGTATGGGTTTAAAAATCAGTATCACCGTTGGTTTTCCCGCTTTGTTCAATTCGATTTTGGAAAGTCTTATCAGAGCAAACGCCCAATCTCGGAAGAGATTGGCGAACGGATATTCTGGACTATGCTGATCAGTTTTATTTCTATTATCCTGACTTACGTTATTGCAATTCCACTTGGTGTATTTTCAGCAAGAAAGAAAGATACACTTGCAGATAGTACCGTAACAACTATTCTGTTTATTCTATATTCTTTGCCTAGTTTCTGGGTAGCTACACTATTAATCGTATTCCTTTGTCAGCCGGAATATGTAGACTGGTTCCCGCCTTATGGTATTGGTGATCCAGCACCGGATGCAGGCTTTTTTGAGACTTTCAGAATACGAGCTTATCACCTGATTCTACCTTTGTTCTGCTGGACTTATGCCAGTTTGGCTTTCTTGTCCCGCCAGATGCGTGGCGGCATGTTATCTGTACTGCGTCAGGATTATGTAAGAACTGCCCGTGCGAAAGGTGTTGATGAACGCAAAGTGATTTGGAAACACTCTATTCGTAACTCTTTATTACCTGTCATTACGCTATTTGGAAACATTTTCCCACTAATGATTTCAGGTTCTATTGTGATTGAAATTTTATTCTCTCTTCCAGGAATGGGGCAATATTTGTATCAGGCAATTGTAGCGCAGAATTTTCCGGTAGTGAGTACCATAGTTATGATGGCAGCTCTACTGACCATGATCGGTTATCTGGTCGTAGATATTTTATATGCCGTTGTAGATCCTAGAATTACTTTTGATTAAAAAAACGTGTTAATGTACTATCGTGTTCAGGTGTATGTTACACCAAACAATAACACGATAGCACGATAACACTGTAGCACGATAAACACATGTTTAAAAGAAAGAAAAAAGCACAGAAAAATACAGACGGCAATCAGAGTTACTGGGCATATGTAGCCCGGCAATTCAAGAAGAATAAGCGGGCTTTGTTTTCCTTATACTTCGTTATTTTTCTTGCGATAATAGCACTTTTTGCAGATTTCATTGCGAATGAAAAGCCCATTATCTGCAAATACGAAGGTAAGACTTACATGCCTGTGCTCAAGCAATATGCTGTTGGTTTGGGATTAGCAAAATGGCCGGAAGCTTTTAAGAACGGAGGCTGGAAAGAAAAAGAATACGATTTTGCCATATGGCCAATAATCCCCTATTTACCTAATAATCTTGATTATGATGCTCAATGGGCAAGCCCTACGGGGCGACAAATATGTGCTTGTGAGTGTACTTCTGTTTTGGATGATGAATGTGTAGAAAGTAATAAGTGTGGAAATAATAAATTGGCTGATTGTAACAAAGCCTCGTCATGCACTTTGAAAGTTATCAAGAAAACGCCAAATTGGAAAGAAGGCATGGCAGAAGATGAAGTGATTAAGTATTGTAAAAAACAGGAATATTCCATATGGAGGCACTGGCTAGGCACAGATGATATTGGCAGGGATGTGGCAGCCGGGATGATACATGGAACCCGTATTGCGTTCATGGTTGGTATTATTGCCATGGGAATCGCCTGTATAATAGGTATATTTCTGGGTGCTTGTGCTGGTTATTTTGGCGATACAGGATTAGAACTGTCAAGAGGCTCTTTGTTCATTAACATTTTTGCCTTCTTTATAGCTTTCTTCTATGCTTTTTACTCACGTTCTTACATCATGTCTGATGCTTTTGGCGTTTCTTTTGGGAAAGCAATATGGGCATTTTTCATTGGTATACTAATATTTCTGGCTATTATGGCAATAGCCAATATCATAGCGCTTCCACTGAATAAGATTCCATTTTTGGGTAAGAAAGTTGCTTTTCCGGTTGACATTGCCATCACCCGAATTATAGAAGTCATTAATTCTATTCCATTACTGGTATTAATTCTGGCAATTGTGGCCATTGCAAAACCATCTATCTTTCTGGTTATGGCAGTCATTGGAACCGTTCGCTGGACAGGGATCGCCCGTTTTATTCGGGCAGAATTGTTAAGGGTTCGTCGGCTTGAATACGTTGAAGCAGCAAATGCACTGGGCTTTTCACAAATGCGTACCATGTTCAGGCATGCTATCCCGAATTCACTTTCACCAGTATTTATTGCAGTGGCTTTTGGTATTGCCTCTGCCATTCTAATTGAGTCATTTCTATCTTTCTTAGGCTTAGGTGTACCTGCCGAAACGATTACCTGGGGAAAAATGCTTGCTATTTCGAGAACGAATGCCTCAGCCTGGTGGTTTGCTATTTTTCCGGGATTAGCTATATTTATTACAGTAACTTTATTTAATCTAATAGGAGAAGGTTTGACCGATGCCTTAGACCCCAGACTTAAACAATAAGTTTACAAACAGTAAACAAAAAAGTTTCAAAAGCTAGTATATTCAATACAAAAGCCTTATCTTTGTATCAAGAAGATAAGGCTTTTGTATTGCCACTTGTTCTAAAGAGAACAGATTTACATTCCTTTTGGAAACAAGCGACTACTTTTTTTCCTGTTGGCTTTATAATTACCGCTTTTATCGGTTTTTGGGCCGCCTGTTTTATCGTAAGCCGGGCAATGTGCTTTTCTATTGCATGAAGTCTGTGTAACTGTTGTAGCAGATAGGAAAGCAAAAATGCAGATAATACCAAGTAACTTTTTCATCTTTTTCAGTCTTATTTACAAAGTTTTGGAAAGGTACAAAAAATATGAGAGGATGTCTAATTCAAAATCTGCTCCCAAAGTAGTTCTAAAGAAACGAAAAAATAGCCCTAACCCCCATATTTAAAGGATTTAAGCCATATTTTTTAGCAAAAAATTTGCTTTTTACTTAAAAGGCTATATTTTTGCCGACACTTTGAAAATACACAACAAAAAAAAGTTTAATAGGTAACATAAAACACTTATCTATTATAACCTGGATTTTTTTAAATAAAAACTAGTAATATAATGAACAAAGGCGACTTAATTAACAGAATAGCCGAAGACTCAGGCATTTCTAAAAGTCAGGCGACTGATGCACTTAACTCTGTTTTGGATGCAGTAAAAGATACGCTAAAATCAGGCAAGAAAGTAACACTTGTTGGTTTTGGTACATTTTCTGTCAACCATCGTGCAGAACGTCAGGGTAGAAACCCTCAAACAGGTAAAGCGATTACCATTAAAGCTAAGAATCTTGTAAAATTCAAAGCAGGTAAAGCATTAGAAGAAGCCGTCAACTAATCATATACGATTAGAAAAATTTTAAAGCGGCATCCTGTTTTTTCAGGATGCCGCTTTTTATTTGCATTTATATGACATTATAAAACAACTATAGAGTAAGCATTTTTGCTATTTTTGCAATATTTTTTTACCATAACCTTACGCTTATAACTAATTCAATATGAAAAGAATAATTACTTTAATTGTTTTACTATTTATTATTAGTAATACCTATTCGCAAAACAGTCACCCACACTGTGGGCATGAACTACTGATGCAAAAGATGGAAGAACAGTATCCTGGGTATCGCGATGCTGTTAATAATACCTTTGAAGCTGCCAAACTACGTGGCAAAAACAGTCGTACTGCTGGAGGCAATGATGTATACACTATACCTGTAGTTGTTCACATTGTCTGGAATCAACCAGAAGAAAACCTCGCTGATAGTGTAATTCTATCTCAAATGGAAGTACTGAATGAAGACTTTCGTCGCCTGAATGTTGATGCAGTCAATACTCGTCCAGAGTTTGATAGCATAGCTGGTGATCCTATGATTGAATTCACATTGGAAGAAATCGTCAGAGTACAGACGACGACGACTTTTGATGTTGGTTTATTAGGTGGTTTGCCTGACCAGGCGATTAAAACTACAGCGGGAGGCGGTAGTGATGCCTGGGATCCTACCTGTTACATGAATATGTGGGTGGTTCATTTGAATTCGGACCTAGGTGCCTTGCTTGGCTATGCTTACCCTCCTGATGGCTTACCAAACTGGCCCGCAGGTTCATCTGCCCCTGAACAGGCTTACGAAGGCGTAGTTATTGAGTATTCAGCAATGGGAAGAAATAATCCTAATCCGCCACCTGTAGCTGGTTTTGATATTGTAGGACGTACTCCTACCCATGAAGTCGGTCATTATCTGGGCTTACGCCATATTTGGGGAGATGGAACAGGCGCTATTTTTGGTATACCTGATTGTGATGTAGATGATGGTGTAGATGATACGCCTAATGCTGGCACCAATTCTCAGGCTGAGGGTTGTGATTTTACCAAAAACACTTGTACTGAAGGGAGTCCGGATTTGCCAGACATGGTGGAAAATTATATGGACTACTCTACCGAAACTTGTCAGAATATGTTTACACAAGGACAGATTGATATTATGCGTGGCGTTTTGGAAGGTCCTCGTAGTGGCTTATTGACCGGCAGTTGCCTTCCTATCAATATCAATGATGTTGCCAATGAAAAAGGTTTATCTATTTTCCCAAATCCTGCTACGAATTACCTGACAGTAGAGGCAAATGAAGTACCCGTCAGTATCGAAATCTATGATATGCTGGGGCAACAAATACAGTTAATCACGAATACACAGCTTACAAATACGATTAGCCTAAAAGCTACAGAAGCTGGTCTTTATTTAGTGAAAACCACTTTTGACAATGGTACCGCTACGAAGAAAATAATGGTGAATTAATTGAGAATACTTCGTATTCATTTTTGAAAACAATAGCCAACAGGAGTCATCCCGAATTTTGACTAAAATTTGGGATGACTCCTGTTTTTTTTGAATATTACAATTATAATTGAATGATAAGTACCTAAGTGTAACGTAACTCCATGAAACCTAAGAAAGTAATTGACCACCCTAACCAACGTGGTACCCCCACCCCGACCAAGGTGCTTGGTTGGTTGGAATGTTCTGAAAAGCAAAGAACAAATTTCGAATTCTATTCTAAAACTGTTTAGCCATTGCCTGAAACATAGCAATATGCTTAGCCTTTGAATCATCATCAGGCTCTTTAAAATGATGATTAGCCGATGTCTTCACAATCAATAAGTCTTTGCCTTTATTGCCATAAATATACTGGTTGTAAATCCCGGAAGCAAAGAAATCATTATCAGGTTTTTCTGGTACCCACCATTGATAGCCATAACCAAAAACATTATCAGAAAGCGGATTATCTGCTCCTGGCTGCAAATGTGGCGCATCTGGTGTTAAAGATTGTTGTACCCATTCCTTACTGATAACTTGCAGGCCATTCCAGTTTCCTTCATTTAAATACAAAAGACCAAACTTAGCATAATCACGTAATGCAACATTTAATCCACCAAAAGCCGCCTCTACACCTTTGCGGTCTACGATCCATTGTGCATCATATTCCATACCCAAAGGCTCCCATATTTTTTCCTGCAAATAAGCAGATAAACTTTTCCCTGTTACTTTGATCACCAACATGCCTAAAACCTGTGTGTCAATACTTACATACTGATTGTAGTTGCCCGGTTTGCGTTCTCTTTTCAGGCTTTTAGTGAATTTCTCTAATGAGCTGCCTAAGGCAAAGCTGCGCCCAAAGCGATTAATATCCGAGTTGAAATCCCGGTAATCTTCTGTGAAACGGATGCCTGAACTCATTTGTAGAACATCTTTTATAAGAACACCGTCATAGCCTGAAGATTTTAATTCTGGCAGGTATTTGGTAACAGGCTCTTCCAGGCTTTTAATCAGCCCTTCTTCGTAGGCAGAGCCTACAAGAGCAGAAACAAAAGATTTGGCAAGAGACCAGGAAATATGAGTAGTGCCCTCTTCCATCCCTCTGTGATATTGTTCATAAATAATCGTTCCCTTATGGGTAATAATAAAACCGGTAGTTCTGGAATAGTCCAAATATGTTGCAACGTCAACAGCCTTCCCCTCCCATATAAAGCTTTCAAGTAACTGATGAGATCGTTCTTTAGGCAAGTGATAAGGTGTTGTACTCTTTTCTAACTTATTGTGAGGGAATTTTTTTTCCAGATTGAGGAAATTCTCTACGATCTTATCTTCATTGAAAAGCGTGATCGCAAAACGAAGTTTACGAATATTACCAATGTTCACCAAGAGCAGCAAAACAAGTAAAAGCAGAAAGCCCAGAATAAATTTTAACATAATTTCTATTTAAATATCCATTACTTAAGGGACTAATATCGTCTTAAAAATGAAAAATAGGGAGAATAATAAGAGTTAATTATTATTTTTTACCTAATTTCATTTTTAATTATCATTTATCTAACTAATTAAATTTTTTCAATTATGGTAGGCCAGATTATTTCTTTACTTAGCGGTGCCATTGGTGGCAACGTCGCAGGATCGCTAATGAAAGGTTCTTCTTTAGGAACAATTGGAAACTCTATTGCTGGTATTGCTGGTGGTGCTTTGGGCGGAAATGCTCTTATGTCTATGATCGGGCTTAGTGCCGGAGGTATGGACTTGATGGGCATCCTGGGTACGGCTGGCGGCGGATTAGCCGGTGGAGGTGTTCTAATGGCTATTATTGGCTTTATTAAAAACGCTATGGCTAAGTAGATCAAAACCATTAAGTAACAAAAAAAGGCAGCTGAAAGGCTGCCTTTTTTTGTTTGCTTATCACACTATTTTATTCAACCACCACTTTTACATTAAGTATTCCCTCATCCGTATGGATGCTAACCAAATATAGACCTCCTGGTAATTCACTTGCGTCAAATTGCTGATAACTATTAGCTGTATTGTTTTGCTGTATTAATTGTCCTACAGCATTATACAATAAGACTTTCTCTATCTGTACGTCTTCTGCCAGCACATTAATAGTACTTGAAGCAGGGTTCGGATAAACATTAATAACTTCGTTTAATGTTGGATTAAGGACATCCGTTGTCTCACCGGTGAGCAATACGTCTCCATGGCTGCCTGAGAAGCTGAGTTCTTCGCCTGTATTACCGATCACTTTAATGTCTGTTATATAGAAATTTAGCCAGAGTTCTTCCGGTTCACTACTTCTGCCTAGGGCGCCAATGATATTATCCGTCATAACAAAGCTGACCGTTCCAATCTTGCCAAAGCCAGATACATTTTGCATATCAGTTCTGGAATAACCAAAATCAATGACACCTTCATCATAAATATCTTGCTCCAACTGAAGTACTGTACTGCCATCACCAAGCCATGAATCATTAAAATAAGCGGCTTGAACAGAGCCTTCCTCTACTAATGCAGCCGGATAATTTATAGAAAAAGCAAGTCCGTAAACATCTTCAGCAGGCATATTATCGGTGGCTACCATGATGTCTGCTTCCACAATGATCGTATTGCCCATCATGGCATCAATTAATATGGTATCCAGATCAAAGTCGAGCCAAATTTCTGGTGTTTCTATGAAATTAGTCGGCATAATGCCGTCGTGTGTACGGTTATAATTGAGCTGAATAACATCAATATCGTCAAAACCAATTTCTCCATTTCCATCACAATCTACATGTTTCAAATTAACACCTCCTGTAGTGGTATTGCTCCAATCTGGTGCAAATTGTCCGTACCAGGCAGTAGAAGCGTTCGGGCGTGCAGGACCAGTAGCTCCAAATTCCAGACCTATAGGTAATACATCGAAATTATTAGCCACAAAATCGTAATCTGCATCTCCGGGGAATACACAGTCTGTATTATTACAATTCGGGTCATTGATCGTCACTGTTTCGCAGATAGTGCCGAGACAAGTTGTACCCGAAATTTCATAATCTGCACAGATTTCATAAGTACCCGTTCCTGGGAAAGTAATCGTAATATCATTGCCATTACCATAGGAAGTATTGTCAATGCCGTTATACCATTCAGTCACTGGCGGGAAGTTACCTGCTCCATCGCTTATCGCAAATTCGCCCGTATTGCCCGAAAGGGTATAAGAAATTGCGAAATTACAATTAGGCTGACCAGATACAAAGATGTTTTCACAATAGCTATCCTGACAACCTATAATAGGATCAGCAACGGTCAAACAAACGGTATATACACCGGGGTTGTCGTATAGATGATCTATGGAACCTGAATTGGACACTTCAAGCTGACCATCGCCAAATTGCCAGACAGCATCATAGTTGCCGTCAGATAGATTTTCAAATACCACACCATAAGAAGTATTAGGAATTTCTGACCATTCAAAGTAAGCCTCACAAAGGTTGCTACCACCTTGAATTTCTATTGTCTCGCATACCTCTTGTGTGCAAATATAGTTTAGACCAAGGTCAACAAGGTCTGCCGTCAGACAGACTTCATATACGCCTGCTCCGGGGAATTCATATTCAAAAACATTGAAAGAATCTATGCTATCACCATCTACAGACCAAACAGGATTTACCCATTCCAATACATTGGCAGGCGTTTGGATTAATTCAAAAGTGCCTATTTGTCCATTGAGGTTTGAAGCAAATTCTAAGTCCATACATTCCGGCTCTGTTGAAATTTCCTGACAGCTCTCTGCCTGGCATACGACATTACCGCTAATGTCTATAATATCAACCAGTAAACACACATTGTAAGTCCCAGCCATAGGGAATTGATAGGTTAAAGGGGAGCCTGTGCCCACATTTACACCATTGATAAACCACTGAGGATTATCGGGGAAAGTTTCAGAGAATGGAGGTCCCATAGGCACCACTTCAAAGGCAGCCGATAAGTCATTATTAATTGAGTAATCAAAATCTACAACGCACACATCTAATTCTACCACCACACTTTCGCAAATTTGCCCATCACAAGAATTAACATTATTAGGCGCATATTCTGCGCAAATGGTATAAGTGCCTTCTGATATAAATGGATAATTGACAGTCGTTCCATTTCCGATAACTAGCCCGAGTTCCTGTATAATCCATGTTGTTACATCGGGTAATGGAAGATTATTGATCGAATAAAATTCACCTTCAAACATGCCATTATTTATAGTGTAGCCAATGCTAAAGTCGCAATTTTGATTTCCTCCTACGACCACATCCTGGCATATGGTACCAAAGCAAGTTGTGCCAGGAATTGCGTATTCTACGCACACCGTATAAATCCCAGCGGCGTTGAACTGATAAGTCAGTGGAGAGCCTGTACCGATTTGTCCGGTGCCTCCATCAATGATCCATTCTATACTGTTGGGTTGAGGAGAGCCATTTAGTCCATTCAACTCCATTACGGCAGTCCAATCTGAGTTGACGCTTACATTTATCTCGTATTCGCAAGGATTGTTATTAGGGTCTATTATTGTGATTGTCTCACAAACAAAACCATCGCAAACGCCATTTACCTCATAAAGTGCACATATCTCATAAGTGCCCGGCGCATTGAACATGTAACAAAAATCATTACCTGTGCCAATGACACCACCACCGCCTTCAAGTATGTAAGTGACCGTATCAAATGGAATGGCATCTGGTGCAAGTAATAATTCACCACATACTTCCATACCGTTGATATTCGTGCTTAACGCATAGGCACAGTTACCAGCTCCGATAGTATAGACATCACAAAGCGTGCAGACATCTCCGTCGTCTTCAAAATCTACACAAATGGTGTAATTATCCTGAACGGGGAAGGTCGTTGCGGGTAAATTAATCGTAAATGTCGGTGTATTTGCAAGGACATAGTTGGGCAATTCTTGCACATACCATTCAGCTACAATAGGAGTATTGCCGGCATTATTATAGACGCCACCAGAAACTTCAAGTCCACCATTCACCTCTACGTCCATGAAAAAGTTATTACAATTTGATGTTGGAGGATTTAAAGGGACGCATAATGAATCGGGACAAGCAATTCCATCTATTTCATAACTAGCACAGATGGTCCAGTTTAAAGCTGGATCGACATTGGGAGGGAAAGTCGTACTAAAGGTCGGTGTATTCGCAATCATAACCCCTAATCCTTCTATATACCACTCCACGGCATCCGGCTCATAAGGTCCAAAATCAGTTTGATTATATATAGAGCCCGCAATACCTACAACACCATTTACATTATTAGATACCTCTATAACGAAACTCTCACATGAGACCGTCCCTACTGTTACGTCCTGGCAAAAAGTATCTGTACAGACTGCTGTTGTGGCGGTAACACAAACCCCATAAGTTCCGGCAGCCGGAAAGGTATATACAGCATCATAGTCTGTAGAAGTTCCTGCACCATCGCCAAAATCCCATGCCACATCCGGCAAAGTATTCGTTGCATTGTCTATAGATTCATTATTGAACGTGATTTCTAATCCATTGACCGTCCATACTTGAAAGCCTGCCTGACATTGGGCAAAAGCCTGGACACTAAATAGCAGAGCTATCAGCGTCGCCATAATTTCTGTCGTGAATTTTCTCATGCCTACATAGTTTTTATGTGTGTATTTCTTTAATTTTTTCATCTACAGCCTCTTGGTAAAGGTTTTGATATTTTCTTACTAAGTTGCTATACACTTTTACTAAAATGCTGAATTATCCCCCTTTGGAGGGGGTGAAGGGGGTGAAGGGGGTGGAATATTGGTCAATTTTTCTCTTTGTCCACCCCCTCCGCCCCCTCCAAAGGGGGAAATTGTCAGCCAATTTGAAAAGTGTATAGTAACTTATTTTCTTACATTACAAAAGTGCAACTAAAGCTTAAATTAAAAAAGTACATTTTTATCTACTTGTGAATTTTTATTGGATTTATTTTGTTCTTATTTAATTGATAATCATTTTTTTATATTTTAAAAAGTGAATAATTAAATATTGTGCTTGTGTAAAATTAATATAATGTTTTTGAAACATAGATCAGCCATTGATTCTTTTTACCTTTGTTTAAAAGACAAATAATACAGGATGGTAATTGAACTCATCAAAAAGGCTGAAAGTTTTCCGGACAGACAAGCGATCATATCTAATGGAAAATCATATTCTTATAAACAATTGTTAACCGCTGCTACCAATGTGGCTACTTGTCTATTGGAAGATCAGAAGGACTTGAATGAAGCTTGTATTGCATTCATGATTCCACCGAGTTTTGACTATGTCGCTGTGCAATGGGGCATCTGGCAGGCAGGCGGCATTGCCGTACCACTCTGTGTTTTACATCCTTTGGAAGCCTTGCGATATGTCATTGAAGATACCGAAGCCCAAACGCTCATCGTAAGCGCCGAATACAAAGAGGTGCTGACTCCACTCGCATTAGAAAAAGGCATTCGTTTACTGGAAGTCGATGAAATAAATTCGAGCAGTCAACAGGATTTTCCGGCTATTAGTCTGGATAGACGGGCTATGATACTCTACACCAGCGGTACGACTGGCAAGCCCAAAGGCGTCGTCACTACTCATGCCAATATACAGGCACAGATCAACACACTTACCAAAGCCTGGGCTTGGGAGAAAAACGATCACATCCTGAATATTTTGCCTTTGCATCATGTACATGGTATCATCAATGTGATGAGTTGTGCTTTATGGACGGGCGCCTGCTGCGAGTTTTTACCCAAATTTAATGCAGAAAAAGTCTGGGAAATTTTCCGTTCGGGGCGACTAAGCCTATTCATGGCTGTACCGACTATCTATTTTAAATTGATCGACCATTGGGCGAAAGCCTCATTAGAAGAACAGAAAAATATGTCTGCCGCTTTCGCTAAAATGCGTTTAATGGTGTCCGGCTCAGCAGCTTTGCCAGTTTCTGTATTGGAAAAATGGAAAAATATCAGTGGGCATACATTACTGGAACGCTACGGAATGACTGAAATAGGCATGGCATTATCCAATCCTTATAATGGAGAACGCCGCCCAGGACATGTTGGTTTCCCCTTACCTGGCGTACAATTACGCTTAGTAGATGTTGAAAACAAAGAAGTGCAGAAAGGAGAACAGGGAGAAATTCAGATCAAGGGAAATAGTGTGTTTTTAGAATATTGGAAACGTCCGGATGCTACGAAAGAAGCTTTTGTTAATGGCTGGTTCAGGACTGGTGATATGGCAATTTACAATGATGGCTATTATAAAATACTAGGCAGAAACTCTGTGGATATTATCAAGTCGGGCGGTTATAAAATATCGGCATTGGAGATAGAAGAAGTGCTACGAACTTACCCCGGTATCAGGGAATGTGCAGTTGTCGGTATTCCCGATGAAGAATGGGGCGAAGTCGTAGCAGCCAGCCTCGTCTGCTCAGAGAGTCCACCTGATTTTGAGGAATTGAAAGCCTGGTTGAAGACGAAACTACCCGCTTATAAAGTACCTCGCCGGTTTATGGTGCAGAATGAATTGCCTCGTAATACTTTAGGTAAAGTAACCAAGAAAGTAGTAGTGCAGCTTTTTGAGACTGGGGAGAGTTGAATGAATTTATTAGCTTCGGGTAAGTGCTTGGACTAAATTAAGAAGAAGCAGATATTTTTGCAGCCTTGCATTTTGCTGCTGACAGAGAAAACAAAGTCGTTCGTCATGCGACGTAAGATATTATAAAATATAAAAATAGAAGCCAGACAAAAATTGTCTGGCTTTTTTCGTTTAAGAACGTGTTTAAATTTTCCTCAAAATGAACAACATATCTTCAGCTTACATGCCTAAGTCTTTCACCGTAATTTTCATTTTAACATCCTCTACCGGGCGGTCGCCAGGGCGTGTTTTTACTGCCGCTATTTTATCTATCACGTCCAAGCCTTCTGTCACTATACCAAAAACAGTATATTCTCTATCCAAAAATGGCGTTCCACCTACTTCCATATAGGCTTTTCTTTCTTCTTCTGAATATTTATAACCGCTTCTGCGTTCCATCATATCCATTTCAGCTTCCGAGAGTGGCTTACCATGCACAATATAAAACTGCGACCCGGAAGATCGTTTTTGTGGGTTAGATGGGCCACCTGTACGAGCAGCCGCCAAAGCCCCTTTCTGGTGAATACGTTCTTTTACAAACTCAGCCGGAACGGTATAACCTGGCCCGCCCATACCTAATTGTTTTCCAGATGCAGCTCCACGCGACTCTGGATCACCTCCCTGTATCATAAATCCATCAATAATACGGTGAAACAGCAGGTCGTTATAAAAACCTTCTGAAGCCAGTTTGATGAAATTATCTCGGTGCTGGGGGGTGTCGTCGTACAGTTCAATGGTCATATTGCCATACGGTGTTTCTAATTCTACGGTACAATTTTTTAATTCTTTCACAGTGATCGTTTTAGAAGTTGTTTGCTCTTTTTTTCCTTTTCCGGCTTTCAATGTTACAGTATATTCTCCTGGTTTTGCATAAGTGTGCTGACCGGGGTCTTCACTAGTTGAAGTTTTACCATCACCAAAATCCCAGATATAGCCCGTAGCATTCTTCGAGTTATTGTCGATGCTTACCTTTGCAAACGGGGCTGGCTTATCCGGTTCACTGATTTTAAAAGCTGCTGTAGGAGTAGAGCAGGAATTTAATATAAATAATGCTGAAAATACAGTCAGCATGTAGAGTAAGTATTTATTCATTTTTTATAATTTGTGTACAGAATAATGCAAAAATAGGAAAATTAGAAATTCTAAAATAACAGGTATGAAGAATCAAGATATAATAAACATCGGTTTGGTTGAATAAAGAAGGTCATTCTTCTAATTGTACTTTCAAATTTGTTAATTCTTCTTTCGTCAATTCTCGCCATTTTCCGACTTTGAGTTTACCCAGCTTTATATGCATGATTCGAACTCTTTTTAAGGTCAATACTTTATAATCCAGAAATTCGCACATTCTCCTGATCTGTCGATTTAAACCCTGAGTTAATATAATCTCAAAAACAGTGTCGGATATTTTTCGGACTTCACAAGGTTTGGTAACAGTTCCTAAAATGGGGATGCCGCTAGTCATTTTTTTTATAAATCGCTGTGTAATTGCACGACTGACTTTAACGACATAAGCCTTTTCATGTTCGTTTTCTTCCCGCAATATTTGATTGACAATATCGCCGTCATTGGTGAGTAAAATGAGCCCTGAAGAAGCTTTATCGAGTCGCCCTATCGGGAAGATACGTTGCGGATGCCCAATAAAATCAATGATATTATCCTTATCTCGAAGATCAGTAGTGCAGGTGATGCCAGGCGGTTTGTTCAGCGCTATATAAACGGGTTTAGGCTTAGTTCTTAAAGGCTTATTGTCAATAGTAACTTTATCATTTTCAAAAACTCTGTTTCCCTTTCGGGCAATTTGTCCGTTAATCTTTACCCGGCCAGCTTCTATCCACTTATCTGCTTCCCTCCGGGAGCAAATACCTGTGCTGCTGATATATTTATTTAAACTTATAGATTTCTCTGACATTCCGGCAAAAATATGAACAAAAAAAACTAAAAACAGAAATTACAAAATAATCTTTGGTAAATAGGAAATATCATTGCAAAATTGGTGTATTGAAATACGTACCTTGCTTCTCTTTGTTATTATTTTATTATCATTTTGTTAAACAAAATATAAATTATAATGTACATTTAACACCGAAATCATACTCTTTTCTATACCTGACTGAGAACCTTAAAGAACATGTAACTTAAAGATTTTTACAGAAATCATAATGGTATAGATATGAATATAAAATTTTTAACTTGAAATGTTTACTATGAAAACTACATTACGAAATTTAGCTTGCCTACTAGTTATATTATTGCTAGGAGGTGGTCTTTTTGCCCAAAAATGCACGATCTCAGGTGTTATTAGCGACACCAGTGGCCCGCTACCCGGTGCCACAATATCTACAGGAACCAGTGGAGCAACGACTGATGTGAATGGAAATTATTCGCTAAGATTAGACCCTGGGACTTACACCCTTGAAGCCTCTTATATTGGATTTACATCGCAGAAAAAAGAATTTACAGTAGAAGCTGGTCAGTCATTGACGTGGAATGTAAACTTATCAGAAGATGCCGTTAGCTTAGGTGACGTAATTGTAGTAGGAACACGTACTGCACCTCGTTCTTCAACAACTACTCCTCTCCCTGTAGATGTTTTCAGGGCGAAGGAACTGACAAGTACAGGACAAACTACCTTTGATAAAGCACTTCAGTACCGTGTGCCGTCTTTTAATACGGTTCAAACTCCGGTAAATGATGCGACAGCATTGCTGGATCCTTACGAGATCAGAAATATGGGACCAAGTCGTACGTTGGTACTTATTAATGGTAAGCGTAAGAACATGAGTGCCTTATTGTACACTCAAACGTCTCCTGGACGTGGTGAAACAGGTGCAGATATTTCTGGTATTCCTACAGATATGATTAAGCGAGTAGAGATATTGAGAGATGGTGCATCGGCTCAGTATGGTTCTGATGCCATTGCAGGAGTTATGAATATCATTCTTAAAGATGGTGTTGATGATGGGCGTTTTATTTTACGTACAGGTATTACAGCTGAAGGTGATGGTGAGATGATCGGAGCAGCAGTCAATAATGGTACAAAATTAGGCGAAGATGGTTTCCTTAACTATACCATTGATCTATCAAAAACATTTTTGGCCAATCGCCCTGGAACAGTTAGTGCAGGTGGAGAAGCTTCTGATTTTGGAGCTGACATCGCAGTTGTAGAAGAGTTTTTGAGCAGAAAACCAGATGCAGGTAACATCAACGGTTCTCCAGAAAC
The DNA here is from genome assembly GCA_020627965.1 of Saprospiraceae bacterium. Taxonomy (GTDB): domain Bacteria; phylum Bacteroidota; class Bacteroidia; order Chitinophagales; family Saprospiraceae; genus JAHDEO01. The sequence goes on from JAHDFX010000011.1 coordinate 49,480, forward strand.
TACAGCCATGAAGTTCGCTTTGAACGCTGGAAAAAAAGTAAGCGAAAACGGTGAAGTTTATGCCAATGCCGCATACATTTATAAAAAAGTAAACAGCTACGCCAATTATCGTACACCTTACTGGAGAACACTGGATGCTTTCCCTTATTTGGAGAATTTCTTCGGTGACCAATATGGACATATAGATGCAAATGATAATGGCATTTTAGATTATGATGGTTATGTACCCACATTCGATGGCGATTTGATTGACTATAATGGTACAGTTGGATTTAAATCAGAAAAAAATGGCTGGATCAGCGATGTGAGTTTTACAACGGGTAGCAATGAGCAAACTTATATTATCCGAAATTCTCACAACAGAAACATGACTTTAAATGCTGATAGCACGTTCAAATACCGTGAAAACAGCCCACTTGTTTTTGATCCAGGTGGAACACGTTTCGTACACAATGTAGGAAACATCGATGTAACCAAGCGTTTCAGCGATATGTTTAGCTTTGCCTTCGGAGCAGAGTTTAGAACAGAAGACTTCACTATTATTGAAGGAAGTGTAGCTTCTTACGAAGATGGTGGACCAGATTCATTCTCAGGTAATGACCCACGTAACTCAGGTAAATTCAACCGTTATAACTTTGGTGGATATTTAGATGCAGCAGTTGATGTTACTGATGATTTCCTAATTAATGGTACAGTTCGTCTGGAAGATTATAGCGATTTTGGTGAAGCATTTGTATGGAAATTGAGTACTCGCTACAAATTATTAGATGACAGATTAACAATACGTGGTTCGGCTTCTACTGGTTTCAAAGCACCAACACTACACCAGATTTATACGCAAAAAGCACAGTATAGCTTCGTACCAGGACAAGGTATCCAGGTAGGTGGTTTGGTGAATAATGTATCTAGAGAAGCAAGACTTCTTGGTCTTCCACAACTACAGCCTGAGAAATCAACTAATATTACTGTTGGACTTGGTGTACGCCCGATTTCTGGCTTGAGCCTGACTTTAGATTATTACAACATTGCATTGAAAGATCGTATCATTTTGAGTACAGAAATTGGTGCAACTGCTGACGGAGATACTCCTTTAGATGATATATTAGTGGCTAATAACCTTTCTGATTTAAGTTTCTTTGTAAATGGTTTGGATGCCAGAACTTCTGGTATTGATTTCGTTGCCAACTATCGTGGTATTCAATTAGGTACAGGTTCTCTTGGAGCAAGTCTTTCTGGTAATTACACGATAAGTAATGAAAGAGAAGGAGATGTGAAAAACCCAGAACTAGTTGAAGGCGCAGGTCAGTCTGTAGCAAATGAAACACAAGAAGCTTTATTCTTTACTTCTCGTCCTAAGTACAAAGCTATCTTAGGTTTGGATTATGAAATAAGCGACTTCACGGTTTCTTTAGGTAATACCTTATTCGGTCCAACTACTTTCAATCAGCAGGGTATGGATGCTAATCTATACACAGAGTTCAAAACTAAAATAGTAACTGACCTTGGTTTGAGCTATAATGCAACGGACAAGTTGAACCTTACCTTGAATGTAAATAACTTATTAGGCGTATTGCCAGAATGGGAATTTAAAGCAGAAAATGCAGAAGGTCAAGCAATTATTGACGACACTTCTACTAACTCTTTCGGTTTGACACCTATTCAGGAGCAGTCTAATCTGATTACTTTTAATCAGCGTTATTCTCAAATGACTTATGATGGTTATCACTTCAGTCAGTTGGGTACACAACTTTACCTGACTTTGAGCTATAAGTTTTAAAATGGCTCTTAAAATGGTCCAATAAAAAACACAGCCCAAATCAGCTATCGTAGCTAATTTGGGCTGTGCTTATATAAAATGAATCATCCGAATCACCAGTAAAAATGTCCATAGTCGATGGTCGATTCCCGCATAGTTATCGGGAATAGTTGGAATAGAAAACACATCAATTTACCGGATTATATACGCATTTTGCAAAGCAAAATGAAAACTGAACAGCTAAAAAACTAAAATACAGCCATCGACTATGGACCATCGACTATCGACCTGCTATAATGCTGTTTTAACTAGAGATTCGCATGACTCAT
>JAHDFX010000404.1 GCA_020627965.1 Saprospiraceae bacterium
AGGTCGGGTCTTCATTGGAGATTGTGATGGGGATTTGGATAAGTGGATCATAGACCTAAAGGACTATGGTATTGATCCAGCACTGATCCTTCCCGGAGACTCTATAATCTGGAGCATCCAGGGCACAGAATGTTCCTTTCCGGTGCCAGATGTCAATCAAGTTGTGGTGGAAGTGCCTACAGATGGTATCTGTGATGACTGCGAATTGCATGCCTACTATCAGTGCAATTCTGCTCCCGGATGCGGGGATGCGATCGAGTTTGAGTTTTTTGTATACGACGTTTATTATGAATACGGCGACATCTACGCCTGTAGTGTTGATGGCAATCCGGTGTCAACCGGTGTGGGAGCTCCGCCCGGTAGCTCCGGTGCTGTCAATTGTTCCCCAAACTCAAATTATTCCTACATTGAAGTGGTCAACTCATCGCTTTTCGATTCGGGCCAAAGACTGCCTGGATGGCTTAGTCAAATCCCCTTCCCAATAGGAACCCACGATTTTGAATACAATTATACGGCAATCAATAACTATCTTCAACTGGGCATTTTTTCTGGAACGACCGGTTGCCAGGAATCTTTCCCCTTTTCAGTCATTGTCGGAGGAACGGCAACGGCAGCCAATGCTGGTACCGACGCTATACTGCCTTGTACACAAACCACCGCTACCTTGTCTGGTTCTGACCCCAATTTGCCCAGTACGACTGGCTCTACTTCCCATTGGTACTTTGTTGATGGTCCATCGACACCGACGATGTCTGACCCTACGCAGTTAGATCTAAATGTTTCTAACCTCATCCCCGGTATATATACCTTCAAGTATTCTGTCGGAAATGTTGGTTGCGGGTTCTTTGAAGATTTTGTTTCGATTGTAGTGGCCAATGCTGCTCCCACAAATATCGATGCAGGTCCCGACCAGGCTGTTTGCCATGGTGGAAAAGTATACCTGAATGCCACGATGTCTGGCGACGCAGTAGGCTCATGGTCCAGCTCGCCGGCAGGCTTGACCTTTAGTGATGTTAATGATCCGAATGCATATATTGAAGGAATGACTCCGGGTACTAATTATACGCTGACCTGGACTGCCCAAAATGGTTGTGGCTCAGGCAGTGACTCTGTCACCATCGGCGTGACCAACGTTCCAGGTGGCTTTGCCGATGCAGGTGAAGAGGAATGCCTGCTGATCAGCAACTCGGGCCAGGTGATCAACTTGAATGCCAATACACCCATTCCCGGGGCTATCGGCACCTGGACAGTTGTGCAGTCGACACCGCTTGGGGCTGCTTACACCTTCAGTGATATCAATGATCCCAACTCTACCTTTTGGGCAAATGGAAGCGCAGACGATAACTTCTGGTTGGAATGGGCAGTCAGTGCAAATGGCTGTGAGACACAAAGAGATACCGTTGCTGTAACTTTTAAGAGTTCCTGGAAAAATCCTATTGACTGGGAGACTTCCTTCTGTGGTGGACCAGGCACCTACACCCTCGATTACTATCACTTCTGGTATGATCACTATCTATGGGCGGATGAATATTCAGGTCCTCAGGGCGTGGAATTCCTGACAGATCCCTGGGTGGAGCCTGCTCAGATTAGCTTTAGCGAGCCGGGTTCCTATGTCTTCTATATTCGCAATGGCGCCGCCGATTGTACTGAGCCAGCAGAAGTAATAGTGCATGTAAGTCAAG
>JAHDFX010000213.1 GCA_020627965.1 Saprospiraceae bacterium
CTTTTACAAAAATAATTATTACAAAAGCAAAACACCTGTGGATAAAGTCAGATGCTCAGACGAACGAGAAAAGGTAAATTGATGTGCAGTGGAAAGGTCGCAAAGCAACCTTTCATCGGAGTCAGAGCATCCCCATAAAAAGACAGGAGAAAAGTGAGATAATTTGCTCAAAATGATTATCCTTGCTATAAAATATATCGGCTATGAAACCAGTACATAATAACCTTTTGGAGAAGATTAAATCTCTCATCGAACATGCCAGAACTCAAGTTGTACAAACCATCAATAATACGATGGTTCAGACGTACTACGAGATTGGGCGTTATATCGTTGAGGATGAACAAGCTGGTGAAGACAGAGCAAATTATGCAAGTGGTACATTGCAAATACTTTCAGATCAGTTAACAGATGAATTTGGTCGTGGATTCTCGCTACAGAATTTGAGAAATATGCGCCATTTCTATCTTGTCTATTCAAAATCACAGACAGTGTCTGTGATTTCTGAAAAAGCGAACCTAAGTTGGTCACATTATGTCTTTTTATCCAGAATTGATGATGAATCAGTACGTAATTTCTACGAAATAGAATCCATCAATAATCAATGGTCACTTAGAGAAGTAAAACGTCAATTTAATAGCGCACTTTATGAACGACTGGCACTAAGCACCGACAAAGAAGGTCTAAAGAAATTGGCGCAAAAAGGACAGGTAATCGAACTGCCACAGCACGTTATCAAAGACCCTTATGTGCTTGAATTTTTAGACCTGAAGTCAAGTACTCAATATTCAGAATCCGAGTTGGAACAAGCCCTGATTGATAAGTTGCAGGACTTTATGATGGAGCTTGGTAAAGGCTTTACTTTCGTTGCCCGGCAAGACCGGCTCTCATTCTCGGAAAAGCACTTTTATGTTGATTTGGTTTTTTATAATCGTATCCTGCAATGTTTTATTCTGATAGATTTGAAGATAGGCGAACTCACGCATCAGGCACTTGGTCAGATGCAAATGTATGTGAACTATTACGACCGAGAAAAACGATTATCGCACGAGAACAAAACAATTGGTATTGTGATCTGCCAAGACAAGGAGGATGCCGTTGTTGAGTACACCTTACCAGAGGATAATACGCAGATTTTTGCCAGTCAGTATCAAACTGTCCTACCAGACAAAGAGAAGTTGCAAAAGCTTCTACACGATAATTTATGACCTCAAACATGAAACATCCCGAATTTTAAAATTGTCAAGAAATGTCGATAGTCGATAGTTGGAGTGGAAAGTGTTCCAATTTACCAAATTATGTACGCATTTTGCGTAGCAAAATGAAAAACTGGAGGACATTAAGACTAAAAGGCAACCATCGACCATGGACCGTCGACTATCGACCGCTAATAATTTCTATTTTAACCAAAATTCGGGATGACTCATGTTTGAGACTTGCTTAAAACGATTCAATAGTCATTCGAGTCCCAAGCGATTACCCGCTAATCAACTTGAATACAATGCATTCCGACATAACTTTCTTTGCAGCATCCAATTTTAGAAACAGTAAAAAGCCAATAGGTATTTATCAAAAAGACAGACTCTTCCATAGCTATATTATCGGGAAAACAGGAGTAGGAAAAACCACTATGCTGAAAAATATGATCCAACAGGACATTCATAATCATCGTGGAATGGCTTTGCTTGATCCACACGGTGATCTGGTCGAATCAGTGTATCAAGCCATTCCAAAACATCAAAAGAACAACGTCATTTACATCAATGCTACTGATCCTAATCAACCTTATGGTTATAATCCGATAAGGCGGGTAGCAGAGGCGAAACGTCCCTTATTAGCGGCGGGAATTTTATCAGTTTTTGAACACCTATTCAAAGACAGTTGGGGCAGCCGCATTGAACATATCCTGAGATACATTATACTAACCTTACTCGATCAGCCTCAGGCATCCTTAAGAGATATTCCAAGGCTTTTGAACGACAAAATTTATCGCAAACAATGCCAACGAAATCTAACTAGTGAGGATGTACTCAATTTCTGGAAAAAAGAGTTTTATCGGTATCGTGATGATGCCTTAGCTCCCATTCTATCCAAGACGGGGGCTTTCCTATCTTATCCTACGATCAAGCAGATATTTGTGGAGCCGCCACAAAAAAGCATTTCGCTCCGCCGGATCATGGATGAAGGAAAGGTACTGCTAGTGAACTTGTCCAAAGGAATCATCGGAGAAGATGCCGCTCGGATTATTGGTTCGCTGTTCATTACTTCACTTGGTTTGGCGGCTTTTTCAAGGGCTAATGTCCCTGAATCAGAACGCAGGCAATTCATGATTTATATTGATGAATTTCAGAATTTCTCAGGCGGCAATAGTATGGATACTTTGTTGTCGGAGTTACGGAAGTATAAAGTCGGACTTGTCATGGCTCATCAGTATATCGACCAATTAGATACGAATATTCGGAATGCTATTATTGGTAATGTGGGAACGCTGATTTCCTTCCGCATCGGCCCCAGAGACGCTCCATTTATTGCCAAAGAAATGTATCCAAATTTTGAGGCAATGGATTTGGTCAATCTGCCGAATTATCATATTTATCTGAAGTTGATGATTGAAGGGCGGGTGAGTGAGGCTTTCTCAGCTATTACAACTCTCTCATTAAATTGAAATCCAAAAAATGAGCCATTCCTCAAATAGAAATGACTCGCCTGTAATCAGAGATTAACCCCAATCATAAAGCCCTTGACGAAGCATAAACTTTTCAGAACTAATGGCTACCTGCTGAATCGCCGTTCTGACACCAACTTCTACAATAGATTCACTATAAGTGTGAAACCCCATTGAATTGTCAAAAAAGCGACCCGCTGGATCTACCATAACATAAGAAGCAGTCATCAAGTCATTGGTTTCAGAAACAACTTTCAAATGATCGTGCAGGCAGTTATGGGTATCACAGAAATACTGAAACTGCTTGGAACTGATCAAAAAATCATCTACACGGCCTGAGTTTTGACCTTTAATCGGCAAAACCTGAAATAATTTCCATCTTTCTGGCAATGTTTGACCGATAAAATCCACCATATTTTCCTGCCAGTTGACCTTAGAAACTACAGTGTTGATTTTCAGTCGAAAACCTCCTGATTTGATGGCATCAATGATGTCCAAATAATCACTTTCCAGTAGTGGTTTTTTACCGCTGATGGCTCTGCCTGACGACAAATTAGAGGCTGTATTCAGACTGTCAATACTTAAAGCTATCCAATCTAAAATACCTTTACACTTTGCCAGCCATTGAGGACTAATACGACTACCATTGGTGACGATCATAGTGGTCATCCCGTTGGATTTAGCACACTGAATAAGATCAACTATCCAGGGACACAAAGTAGGTTCACCACCGGCAAAAGTGATTTTTTCAAATCCTGACTTCGCCAATAATTCAACTACTTTCAAGGCTTCCTGTTTCGGGATATGCCCTTTGGGCAGTATAGACTGCTTAACATCCTGAAAAGTAGCAAAACAAAATTTGCACCGCATGTTGCAGGGCTCCCATACGTGAAAATTCACAGCAGGAACCGCTAAAGAAAACTGGTTTTTCATAAAACACTCACATTTTTAATTAATGAATATCCCTGTAGGATGTGGTGAGTGTTGTTGTGATTTTATGCCAGTCCTAATGCCATTTTGACTACCTTTAATAATTGAGTTGCCTCATGATAAATATGATGCTCGGAAGGTATTTCCAAAGCCTTTTCTAAATCTTGTTTTGCATTTACAAAAGAACTTATATTCCGATACTTTCTTGCAAATTCAATATAGAGTTTTCCTCGACTCAGAAAAAACTCTGCGTGATATGGCTCTATTTCAATAGCTTTGTTTATATCCTTTAGAGTCTCGGATAAATTTCCCATTTCATGGTGCGAAATAGACCTGTCATAATATGCCCTCGCAAAGTATGGATTCAGTTTAATGGCTTTATTGAAAGCCTCTATTGAAGCTTTTGTTTTTCCCAGCATAGCCAATGCATTACCTTTACCCTTATAGTTTTCATACTCATCGGGACAGAGAACAATTGCAGCATTATATTTTTCTAAAGCCTTTTTATAATAACCAGCATTGAAAGCAGTATTACCATCAAGAAATAATTGATTTTGCTTCTGTAATGAACTTCCATCAAGGGGGATTTCTATTCTTCCTCTTGTATCTGGTAGCTCAATTAAGTTATCCAAACCTTTCCACACTTCATCATTTTCAATGATTTCTATTAACCTTTCTGAGGTCAGAGGCTTTCTATACAATAGTTCTTTTTCCATTTTATTCTGGAGTGTTATTTCATCAAATCCCATTGCTTCGTTAAGTAATTCCTCAACGGACTCAGGATTATCTAAACCTGCCAACATGCGTTGAACGTATGGATCATCTCCAACTCTTTTCTCCAATTTTTTGACTTCAAGGTATCGACTTATCCCCATGAAAAAATTAGTATTATGGAGAATGACTTTTAATTCAAAGAAAGTAGTTTTCTTGAATCCATCAAAAAACGAATAATCATCTTCAAATGAGGTAGAAACTATAAGAGGGTATATTTTTACTTCTTCTTTACTTTCATGAAAAGAGAGTTTTTGTTGGAATTCTTCAAATTTTTCATTGATGTATGATATGGATTTTTTAAGTTGTTCAGCAGCTTTTTCGAGTGCAAGGGTTCTATTATTATGTGCTTCTTTTAAGCCCATTCTTACATGAGTTGATTTGTTTTGCAGTACAAAGAGCGTTTTATCTTTGTATGCCAACACATCTATATCTGTATACTCTTTATTATCCTTGTATAATTTTAATCCAGTTGCCGTTTTAAAATCATGCATGTCAAAAAAGCCTGCTAGCTGTTCATCCATTAGGTCTGTTTCTTCTTTTCGCTCTTTCTTTCGCCCTTTTGTATCAATAAGTCTATTAACAATAGCGACAAAAAAGTCCTGATTAGAAACAATATGAGGGAATGCAAACAGAACCTCCCCACATCTGATGAATGGGTAACGAAAAATATCTAATTTTTCGAAGGGATTATTCAAGTCAAAAGTCAGAAAATCAATAGCCGATTTTAAATCTTCTTCGCTTATTGCCTCTAAATCAAGTTGCTGTCTAAAAGTTTTTTTAGATATTTCCAAGTATTCATCATATGAGTAAGGTCGTAACGGGCCATCCAATATTTTATGTTTAAAAACATTGTTTCTGATAGTTTTTTGAATCCCTTTTAAAAAAGATTCATTCGTCTCTCCTAGATAAAGCCCGTTAATGAAATTCTCGTATCTGTCTCTACAATTAGCGGCATAACCTTCTAACATTTCAAATAGTAGGTACACAGACAACTCGCCTTTTCCCTTTACTTTTAACCTGTCTGGAATACCAAAATCTTCGATTCTCTGCTTGTTTCCAACAGATTTACTAAAAGCATATCTATTTTCAGCGACATCTTTCGGAGTTTCTCCTGGAAAACCCAATTTGCCTTCCTGAACAAGAAGTTCAGTATCCATTGCTCCTTTTGTATTGTAGTATTTCTCCCAAAATTTATATTTCAACCCATTCTTAATCCAATTGGATAAAACAGTCGGATTGTTAGGGGATATTTCCAGCGTTTTATCTGAACGAAGTACACGGTTATAATCAACATCATAACAAAACGATCCTAATAAATTTTTTCTAAAACCAGAATATTCAATAGCTATAAAAGATAACTCTCGTATCCAGTTATCTTCTGATGACATTTTTCCTACATTAAAAATATACTGATAAGATTGCGTATAGAGGTCGTCAATTTTTTGCACAGTCGGTATGCTCATATTTCCAAGACCTCTCTTTCTGTTTAAAACAATACTGATGCCATCTCCAGCCTCTACTATCCGATAGGCTGTAATCAGTCCGTCTTTATAGTAATTATACCGAATCTCTTCCGGTACCAAAGACAACATCGTCAGCAATTCAAGCAAAGACACTTTCTTCAACCGCCCATCATACTTCGCCAAACGAGCCAAAAACTGCTTATTTCTATGGTGAAAATAATCCAGAAAAGCATAAAAGTCTTGTAGCTGCTTATCAGGATGAAATTTGAAAAAGGAGAAAGAGGCGAAGTGTTCATCTTTCAGGAAAACCTCGCTATGACGAATAGTTTCCATCAATAAACCTGAATAAGTCTCTGAGAGCTTAGTCAACAAAGAAGTTTGAACCGATTTTTGGGCAGGTGGATAACTAAGTCTGAGCTTTCCTTTTTTACGTTCTTTCTTAATTCTTCTTTGATTGAAGTAATTAAAAAGGATAGATTCAGCCTTATCAGAAGTAAAGATTTCCTCAAACAAATCCATAGGAATATCAGATTCCCAGAAGTACTTATACTCGGAATGTTTAAGCAATATCTTGTAATGCTTATTGAAATCATGTTTCAATAAGTTCAGGAGTGCCTTGTAGGCTTCGGGGTATTTTTCGCTTTTAAAGCGCTTATAGAAGTTCTTTGAATCCATAATTCAGAAATTTTTGATTAGCCTCAATGGCTGGGGAACTACGGACAATCACTTCAATACCATTACATACAAATTCAACAATAAAAAAGTTCACACAAGAAAAAAAAATCTATTATTCTATCTCTTACCAGTGACTAAAAGAACATATTGATTCCTTATGCCCGAATGAATGTTTATATTTGACGTTCAATCAATTTTGCAAACTCAACCCATGACATCAAACAACTTTGTACAAGGCATACGGATCAGTACACGGGGAGAAGATTTTATTATCAATAAAGTCGAAGAAAACCAACACAATAGTATCCTACATGTAACAGGCATCAGCGAGCTGGTGAAAGGCAAACGCTTTCAGTTTGATACTTCCATTGATGGAGGTATTCGAGTATTAAACCCTGAAGACACCCGAATGGTGGCTGATGTAGATACTGGTTACCGAAAAACCAAATTATATCTTGAAACTCAGCTCAGGAACAGTACGCTTAACAGCCAAAAAATTTGTATTGCTAGTAAGGCTGCCTTCGATGTAGCAGAATACCAGTTTGAACCCACAATAAAAGCCCTCCAACTTCCTCGTCCACGCATTCTGATCGCCGATGGTGTCGGACTGGGTAAAACAGTTGAAGTTGGGATATTCCTTTCAGAAATGATCAAACGGGGGAAAGGAAGGCGCATTATGGTACTTGCGCTGAAGTCTATTCTTGGTCAGTTCCAACAGGAAATCTGGAACCGTTTTGCTATTCCTCTGGTGCGGCTGGACTCTCAGGGAATCGCTCAGATCAAGCAGGAATTACCAGCTAATAAAAACCCTTTTGACTATTATGACAAGACGATTATCTCCATTGATACCCTGAAAAATAACGCCAAATTCAGACACTATATCGAAAAATCACGCTGGGATATTATCGTGATCGACGAATGTCATACCGTTGCGAATATCAATAGTCAACGAGGTAATCTCGCTCAATTCCTGGCTACACAATGCGAATCACTGGTGCTTACCTCTGCTACACCACATAATGGAAAAAAAGAGAGTTTTGCCAACCTGATCAATATGATCGAACCTACTGCTATTCCTAAAAATGGTGATTACACCAAAGCAGATGTAGAACCTTATTATGTCAGAAGGTTCAAGAATGACATACAGGACGAACAGGTAAGAGCTAATTTTCAGGATAGAAAAATCATTGATGTCCGGGCTGCTTTGCAGGCACAAGAAGAGGCTTTGCTTGAAAAACAACAAGCCATCAAATTTGAAGCACTGGATAAGATGAATGGACAGGAAGCTAAAAGAGGAAAAGATGATTTCCTGTTTTCTATCGGATTGTTCAAGGCTTATATGTCTTCTCCCAAAGCTGCTGCTGAAAGCCTACACAGACGTATCAAAAAGCTGGAAGAAGGTACGCAGCAAAGCGGAAAAGTCTCTGATAATCTCGACCTCCTAAAGGAACTCCATCAGGATATTCAACAAATCATCGAAAACGGACAGGATGCTAAATACAATGCTTTTCGCAACCAGCTGATGCAGCTCAAATGGCGGGGTAAGAAAAAAGATAATCGTATTGTCATCTTTGCAGAACGCATTGATACCATCAAATACCTCAAAGAGAAACTGACCAAAGATTTTGACCTCAAAGAAACAGCCATTGCCGAGTTTCATGGTGGCTTATCGGATACTGAACAACAGGCAATTGTAGAAGATTTTGGTAAACAGGACTCCACAGTAAGGCTGCTGATCACTTCTGATGCAGGCTCGCAGGGGGTTAATCTTCACTATTTTTGCCATATCATGTTCAATTATGACATTCCCTGGTCTTTAATAACGCTGGAACAGCGCAATGGACGTATTGACAGATATGGACAAACACAAACACCATACATTTACTATTTGGTAACGACCTCCGAACTGGAAGGCTTAAAGACAGACCTCCATATCCTTGAAAACCTTATTGTCAAAGAAGAGGAAGTCTATAAAACGCTGGGCGATGCCGGTTCAGTCATGAAACTGTACAATAGCGATCAGGAAGAAAAAAAGATAGCAGAAGCCATCAAAACAGGCAATGAAGATTTTTTGGACGAAGACAGTTTATTCGATGATTCTATTTTTGATGACGATGATGACATCACAGATAACGTGAGCCATAAAGCACCTGTCGCAGAAACATTTTCTGTATACAAAAGCGATACGGAATACTACAGAGCATTGATCGAACAACTTAAAGCCGATGATGAACTCCAACATCAGGATGCAGAATTTATCGACGACTTTTATCTGGAAATCAGGAATACACCGGAACTCAAACGAGTACTATACGATCTGCCCAGAGAAGCACGTCCAAAATCAAATGACATCTATCGCCTCTCGCTCCGAAAAGAAAGGGTACAAAAGGCGATCACGGAAGCCCGAAAAAGAAAAGGGGAATGGGCTGCCTTCCAGATCTTGTACGATCTCCACCCTATTGCGGCTTATTTTATGACCAAACTGGAAGCCAGTGTAGATAAAAACGTTGCACTAGTGGCTAAAATCCAACAAGTTCCTGAAAATACAGCCTGGTATGTTTTACACGGACAGGTAGGTAATAATCTCGGACAAGCCGTTGTTTCTGAACTTTTTGTCGTGCCGGTGAATATGGATGGAGCTATAGTCGCTCCCATTTGCAAACTAGCTGATTTTATACAGGATAAAAAACTGAATGACACCTTACAAACCCAACATATACCAGAGGAAACACTCCGTCAACTGGAAAAGCTCTTACCTGATGTCATGGAAAATGCGCAGGAACTCTATATGAGAAATGTACAGGATAGTATTTCGCTGGATATGGAAAACAAACTGAATGTATATAGCGATAAACTGAAACGATGGAAACAGGCTGCCAAAGCACAACTGGAACTGGATTTTGCCGACAAAAGCAATACAGGCTTCATCCGACACAGAATAGAAAACCGGGAAAGGGAGATCGAAACCATCGTCAGTACTTCCAGTCAGTACTATAATGACCTGACTTCATTAGATAATGAGCCTTATATCAAGGTGATCGCAGTGTTTTATAATTGAACCCGACATGATTAAATTCATCAACAATACCGGCGATTTTTTTGCTGCCAACTACTTCGACGAAGATTTTATCAAAAAAGTCTTTCAGAAATCAGGCTATGCCTACGAGGATATTAAAGGCTTCAATAAAAAAATAACGCCACTTAAAGACCGCTATTTCCGTTTCAAGCAAACGGTCATGGAAGGACGGATGCGTCCTAAAGACAAAATAACGGATACCCACCATCTGCATACTCATGTACTCAATGCCCTGGGCTATGCCGGAGATAAAACCGAGTATCACCAAATGTTTCATTTAGATGAGACCAATGTGCTGCCCGTTCGTCATGTCCTTTACAGAGGAGAACAGCCGCATCTTATTATCATGGAAATGCGACCGCTTATCAAGGAAGGCGAAGAAGAACCTGATGGCTTATTTGAACAACGGTATAATACCGAAGAAGAGCAGGAAACAACACCGCCCCAGAAATATCATCGCATACAGTGGAGTAATATATTCCAGGTGCCGGAAGGTTGTCGTATATCGCCCATGGTCATCAATGAAGCAGTTTCAGCTTTGTTCCTGATCGAGCAGCACCGCCGACCAAAATATATCCTGCTTTGTGCCGGAAATCGCTATTTTTTGCTCGAACAGGAGAAATGGTTCAAAGGCAGCTATCTCGAATTTGATCTGGAAGAACTATTCTCTGAAGCTGCTGTTAAAAGGGATTATTATGCCCTGTTCTACTTCCTGCTGGCTAAGGAAAAACTGGCTCCTAATGCAGAGATTGTCCTGATGGAACAACTGGATGAAGACTCTCACAAGGCGGCTTATGAAGTGACCAAAGACCTCAAAGAAGGCGTCATCAATGCAGTGGAGTCTATTGCCAATGAAGCCGTGTACTACATGAAAAAACAGGGGCAACAGGTAGAAGACCTGCACGCCGACCAGCTCAAAGACGACTGCCTTACGATGGTCTACCGACTGCTGTTTTTATTCTATGCCGAAGCTCGT
>JAHDFX010000214.1 GCA_020627965.1 Saprospiraceae bacterium
AATCTAGTGTTCTGTAAACTAAGTAATTGGTGGTTTTGGGCAATGAATTTTGTGTTTGAACGAAGAACCCCGGAGCCGAATAGCCTTAGCTATTGGGCGAGGACGTGATGAAGTGCAGGCGCAAAAGGCATGTCCAAAATTACTCAGAACTTAGTTTACAGAACACTAGTGGTAAAGCAGATGAAAATAAAACAAAACTATGTTTGACAAATTTATTGAAAAATATCCTAACCCTATCACAATTAACTGCCCTACAAATGATGATATTGAAACTTATAAGGATAAACTTCCCTCTAAATTAATTGACTTCTGGCAGGAATATGGGTATGGTATTTATATGGAGGGATACCTTAAAATTGTACACCCTGAAGAGTACCATGACGTATTCAAAGAAACCTATACATATTATAAAAAAACAGAAATTCCATTCGCCGTTACAGCACTAGGAGATTTATTCGTATGGGCTGGAGATGCTGTTCGGTTGATAAATTACCGGCATGGTGTTTCCAGTATAGTATCGTCTTCTAAAATTGAGAGATTATTTGAAAGTCGTTTATTATCAGATAACTATCTTAGTAAATATTTTAAGTGGGATCACTACAAACCTGCACAAGAAAAATTGGGAACACTGGATTATGATGAATGTTATGGCTATGAACCTGTGCTTGCCTTAGGTGGATTTGAAAAAGTTGAAAACCTTACTAAAGTTAAAATCAGAGAACATCTATTACTTATTCATGAATTGGCAGGGAAAATTAAGTAAAAGTTAATTGAGAAATGAAAATATGGCGATTGATTTCCTTTTATGAAGAACCTGCTTTCCTTTATATTGCTTCTGAAGAAGAAGCGCATTATTATTTAGACTTATTTAACAATAAATTTTATACAAAAAAAAAGGTTGAACAGGAATTTCTACCTACACTCATTTGCAATTTGAAAGGTGCAGATATCGGTAGATTAATGTTTTTAGAACAAGAGTTTTGGGTATTTACCAAAAAAGCCAAACAGGTACTCGAACCTCTCTTAAAAGATAAAGTAGAATTCTTACCACTACTCAACAGAAAAAAAGCCCACAAAAAAATATCTTATATCAAGCAAATAATTCTTAGAAAAGCATATAAGCCATTACTTGAAATGGTACATATAGAACACCATTATTTGCTTAATATACTTGACATTAAACCTTTGGAAACTATTGATTTTTCTAAATCTGATTTTGAATATGATGAAGAAAAACAAGAAATATATATGACCGATATTCTGGCTTTTCATCCCGAAAAACTGGAAAATGCTCACCTGTTTAAAATTGTCAATCATGGCAGAGCTTTGCAAATGGCTACTTTCATTTCCAATGAATTCAGAACAATTGTAGAAAAATACCAACTTACCGGCCTTACTTTCTCCGAACTTCCTGAAGACGATGGAGGAAACCTTATCTGGCAACTATAGTTTTTTATTTTTTAATAAAATAAGTTGCTGATTTTAAATAATTTGTGATTTGTTTTTAAAAAAATAAATATTTTTTTAAAAACAACTGTTAACATCAACCCATAATAAAGTATGTATGGGTGAATCAAAGATATTATCGAAAGCGATAAACTTAAAACAGGAAATTAGAAAAAATAAAAAAAGTAAAAAAAACTGTTAACATTATTTTCTAATCAGAATGTATAAGTGTAAGCTAAATTGATAAAAACATTTTTATAAATCTTAAAATTTAAACAATCATGGCAGCAATAATCAAAGCAACTTTTAAAGTAGACGGCCAAGAATCAGAAGTAGTAAAATTATCTTACTCTTTCGATCAAAATATTGATAACATCGGACAACCTGCTGGTGAAGTTCGTGGAGGACTTGTAACTGTTACAGCAGGCTCGCTAGGTAGCGAAAAGCGCTTCGGATGGGCAGTAACTTCAGATATGAAGAAAAGCGGTGAAATTGAATTCACTGATGCCAATGGTAAAACATTGAAAACACTGAAATTCGAAGATGCTTACTGTATTGGTTACACAGAAGAATACAAAGCATTTTCAGGTGCCGAAGCTGGTAAAGTAAATGTTAAAGATAGTGCAACGGAAACACTTACTCTTTCTTGCAGAAAACTATCAGTATCTGGAGAATCTCATGAGAATACCTGGTACGAGAAATAAGCAATAGCTTCATGCTATCAAAAGCCTGCCCGATTATATTAATCGGGCAGGGTTTACTTATTCTGTGTGTCTGACTTCGACACACAAACAAAGCTACACCGAGAAAACGGTTGTAGCTTTTTGTGTTTTAAAGAAATATTTTCTCATTTCCTGTAAAAACAAAATAATGGCAACAGCAACAGCAAATATCATTATCAATGGGACGAAGATATCTCCCTATTATGTGTCAGTCAAACAGTATTGCAATCGTCACCATTCATTCGAGATAGGTGTTGCTACAGAGAAATCAGAAGGCACAGAAAATAGCACAAGCATAGGAACGGCTATAAAATATATAGGAGAGACTATTCGTATCAATATTGAACGTACTGGAAAATTAAAATTCAACGGTGTCGTTACATCTGTGCGAATTGACCGAACATACGGAGGAGACAATCTGATCGTGCTTGAAGGTAGCAGCCCTACCTGCTTATTGGAAGATGGACTAGCTGTCAAAACCTTTGAAGAAAAAAGTGTTGCAGATATTGCCAATGAAATATTAAGTACGTATTCTGGAAATGTATTAAAACCAACTGTCCAACCTATTTATAAAACTCCCATCCCTTACATCACACAATACAAAGAAACAAATTATCAGTTTTTAAGTCGCATAGCGGCTACCTACGGCGAATGGTTCTATTTTGATGGTGAATCCCTGGTATTTGGGAAATTAAATAATTCAGAAAGTATCGAGCTATCCTTAGGTAAAGATTTGGACGCATTTGACTATGGCGTACAGCTCCGCCCCACAAAATTTAAATATCAGTCTTATAACCACAATAAAAATCTAAAACTGGAAAATTCTTCAAAAACTTTTAAGCCAGGCTGGCTAGATGAGTATGCTAAAAAAGGCTTGGATACAGCAGATCGAATTTTTCCTAATGAACCTGTTTTTCCTATTAGTGAAAATGTCGAACAAGGTGCTTTGCTAAAACACCTCGTAGAAACCAAAAAGGCTTCTATACTCAGCGATACCACTGTCTTTAATGGAAAAGGTTCTAATGCGGGCATATATGTAGGTGCCAGAATACGGGTGAAAGCAATCAACAAAATAAAGGGCAGAACGGTCAATGAATTTATAGGAAATTTCAGAGTCATTAATGTTGTACATCAACTGGATGCCAATAATAATTATACCAATAGTTTTGAAGCTATACCGCTGAGTGTAACCACACCGCCTGTCAATGAAAATCTTATACGCCCTCAATCGGAGAGTCAGGTTGCAGTTGTTAAAGAGAATAATGACCCAGAAAAAATGGGTAGAGTCAGAGTACAGTTTAAATGGCAGAAAGGCAATGAAATGACACCATGGATACGCCAGTCAACCAATTATGCCAGCGGCGACAGAGGGGTGTATTTTGTTCCCGAAATTGGAGATGAAGTATACATTGATTTTGAACAAGGTCATCCAGACCGTCCTTATATGACGGGAGCAAAATACCACAGCAATGCCAAACCCGAGTTTTTTGATCCTGAAAACAATATAAAATCTATAAAAACCCGTAGCGGGCACACCATTTTGTTTACCGACACAGCTGAAGGCGAAAGTATTACCATAAAAGACAAGAATGGTAATCAGATTCTTATTGATACCGTTGGCAATAACATGAACATTACAGCATTAGAAACGATCAGTTTTACCTGTAAAAACATGAATTTCAATGTATCTGAAAATGTCAATTGGCAGATAGGCCAAGATGAAAATAAAAATGTTGGACAGAATATTTGTGCTAATGCAGGGAACAGCATAGAGCTTATCGCTGCTAATGTAGTAGATGTGATCGGACAAAATAAAGTCAATCTAAATTCTGGTATGGGTAATAAGTTTTCACTTGCCGCTAATGGAGCTGCCAAATTAGCGGCCACATCATTAGTAGATTTTGCCTCTGGTGGAGTAATCAATAGGCAGGCAAGCAATGGCATCAGCGAGAAAAGTGGCGGATCAATTAAAATAAATGCACCAGATGTAGGTATCAATGGAGGTAGCTGATTAGTGAGTAGTATAAATATTTTGCAAAGCAAAATAACCACCCAACCACTCACCACCAACAAATTCGTCATATCATGAAAATAAAGACCATTAAAAAATTGGATAAAGAAAAAGAGCAACAGATAAGCTTGAAAATATGGGCTTGTTCCGTGGACATATTCAATTACTCCGAATACCAGATGGTCAATGACAAGGATCGTGAGTTTTTTGAAAAAATATGTGTTCCTGAAATGATAAAAGGGCGAGCTTTGAAAGATAGCTGGAAACCTGTTGTTTTTATGAAAAAAAGACAAAGAAAGCACACAGATTTTACGGTCATCGGAGAAGCAGGTTTAGTCATGAGTAAGCGAGCATTAGAAGCACTTCAGCCGTTGATGACTGATAATGTTGAGGTACTGCCACTGAAAACACTTGCAAGAGAGCCTTTCTTTTTTGTCAATATTTTGGAAAACTTGGCGGGACTTGATGAAGAAAAAACAATCTTTCAGTATTCATCCGTTAGCAAGACCAAAATAGGCATAAATAAATTTGTATTTACACCCGAAAAAGTGAATGATAAACACATTTTTAAACTCAATGGGTTTTGGTACAATACTTTCCTTTCAGACGAATTCAGGGCAATTTGTAAGAAGCAGCAACTTCAAGGATTAGATTTTTCTCAGAAAAAATTGCTCTGGAAGTATAAAGGAATTATCAAAACAATTGAACCAAGACCGGAATCAGATAATTGGACGGATTTTTAAATTATGAAAGACTATGAAATACTGATACCGCCCAAATTGTCAATAAAAGAAGTAGCACCACTACTAGCGGACGAAACACGTATTTATGCAAGTGCTTTAAAAGCTCAGTTGACAAAGGAAATTTCGCTGAATATCATCGAAAGGCAGGGAAGGAATTTATCAGACTGGACAGGGCGGGAAGCAGAATGTTTGTTGGAAATCATAGATGCAGAGTTTAGCTTTCCTCCAAAAACAGATAACAAAGAAGAGCTGCCATCAAACCTACTTGAATTGAAATACCTTGGTTATAGAGATAGTTGCCATTTTTTTCCTATACCGGAAAAGGCCAGACAAACTAATGGAAAAATAGATCGACAGATATACCAAACAGCCATAGATAGTCAATTTGCTGAATATGGCGAAAATGGTTTTGGACTGGAACCTTTTGATAATCAGCCTATATTCAAATCTTCAAACGGCTATGCTTTTCTCATTAATAAATATTTATATAAACACATATTGAAAAAAATAAGGAAAGGAACATGGCTTTTGGCAAAAATTAATGAAGTAGAATTATTCTCGATTGCTGAAGTCTCAAAAAGAGAGCAGGGACTCATTCCAGCCAACAGAATAACAGAGGAAGAACAACAGGCAGAAGCGATGAAGATACCACGGAGAAAGCGATTTGGAGTGTTTTAAGCTTTACTTAAAATAGAAAGATAGAATAAATGATAACAATATGAGTGGCATTACTACAATATTCACAAGTACACATGATGTACAACTAAATGGCTGTGATGAATCTATTGCGGCAGCAAGTGATGTCAAAGTTCCTGAAAACATGCTACCTTTTGTGTATTGTAGCCATATTTGTAGTGCCTGCAAACCGCAGCCATTTATGGATTTTACAGGAGATCCTTGGGCAAAGACGGTAAAATCTATCGAAGATTCCGGCGAACGAATCTTGACTGAAGAATCTTATTTCTGGTGTGTAACAGGAGCAATGGCAAAGGTTGAATTTGAAGACCCCGGACAAGAAACTATATATGTAGGAGAATCGGGAAATGCTTGTGAGCTAACAGAAGAAGAAGCGGAAATCTTAGAAGAATTAAAAGACCTGGCAAAAGAAGCAAAAGAACTCTGGGAAGATAGTGATACAGGAGATTTTGAGGGGTTTGCAAAAACCTCACTCGAAAGAGGAACCAGAAATCAAAACCGCCAGGGCAGATACGACATGGCTAATAGATATAATGAAATCATGGGCAGAGTAAATGAAGTCATGTCTGATCCAGGATTAAGTAATTCATTCAAACAAATGGCCGCATACGAATTTACAGTCAATGGTGGCTATGATTTTGACACGTCTCTGGCGCATTTTGGACATGACCATTCAGGACATGCACTTGATCTCGGTCAGCAGGATGAAGTGCTGGCATTAGCTTACAAATATGCTGTTTCTCAAGATGACCCGGCAGCTATACAAACACTCATTAATAATGTTACTGAAACCTACGACGGAATTAGAAATCAGCTAATAACAGCAGAATATGCCCGCATGGGACTTGATCTTGATGACTGGCTGGGCGGAGATGCCGGAGCAAATTGGGCTTTAATAGCCAGCATCGCTTCCAATTCGGCAGGTGATGCCATAAGCGGAGATATTCCCCCACTTTTTCCATTGGGACTGGGCACATTGACCTATGATGACAGAGAAGACTTTGCACTTGGAAACATAGATATTTACAATGACGTCGCTGCTGAATTATATGATTTGACCGAATTTGTTAACGGTAATAATCCCGATTATACACCAAATGACGATAATTTGGTGCAGGTAGGAATAGGAACCCTTATTGCTGCTGCTACAGAACCTGACCTCCTCACCAAACAAGAATTGGTATTGCTTTCCACGATGCAAATGCTTGACCATGAACAAGGAGTTGTTATTGATGATGGGTTACAGGATTTGTTTAAGGAGTTGCCATGGTACGGCGACTTAGGGAATGTATTGTCATACAATACTCCATTTTACACCGCTATGGAGCAGGTCAAAATTAGCTGGGATGGCTATGAAAATTACTTCGTGAATGACGACCCGATACCTACCCACGGAGATATGCTCGTTGATTATGATAATATCCAGAATCCTACACTAAAGGAAATGCTTGATAATTATCGTGAAAACGCCGAACCTCACAGAACCTTCATTCCTAGCCCCAATCCTTATGGTTTTGGAGGGGGAATGTGGGTAGAAGAGGATGATTACACTGATTTTAATTCGAGAATGAATTGGGTGGGAAATGTTATGGGGCATCAGGGAACGCATCCCGGAATTATTACGACTAACAAAGACTTGCTAATGGAGACAAATCCCGATGACCCATTGGAAAGCAAACTAGCTGTCGTTACAGGCGCAACACTAACCTGCCCAAAAGCTGTACACCCCGCTGATGTTAAGTTTTTCAACATGAAAAAATAACTTGTCAATAAGGAGTTATTCGCTTTTTCTGGCTATTAGAGCAATTAAAAACAGCAAGAATGTAAGATTTATAAATAAAAAATCAATTTATTATTGTGCAAGATTTGTTTTATACAAAAATAATTTAGAAATTTACATCAACAATCAGGCAATACATGTCGAATTACTACTCAGTACCATTTCCATTTGATGAAGTTATTGGTGGTAAACGGATAAGCAAAACCAATCTAATACAATCTATCCACGATAATCTTCGTTTTTTAATACTTACTCGCATAGGGGAGTGTGCGTATGATAAAGAACTGGGCTTTGAAATGTGGGAACATGATAAAAAGGTTTTCTATCACGATAAAACACCTTACTACGATCAGGAAATAAACATCGTTTATAAAGGTTTGATTGAAAATTCGAGCGCCAAAAAAGACTTCACTCAATCATTAAAGGAACTCATTCAGAAGAACGAGATTCGCCTGGAGGCTATTGAAGCTTCTTTTCAATTCAAAAAAGTAGGAGACGGTAAAAGCGAAGGCTCTGTCTATCAGCGTCATATCGAAATTACTGTCGAAGGAAGAATTAAAAGCACTGGCGAACAATTACACCCTCGTTTTGCAATGGGAATCTTGTATTCACCCTTTAAAATAGAAAGCGATTTATAACACTAAAAAGGTGCACGCCCAGACCTTTAGAAGCTGTTTGGATTTAACGCTTAAAATTTGTTAAATCCAAATAACTTCTTATAAAACTTTAATATTATGAAAACTTGGAAGTGTATCCTTGTGAGTACACCTGTGCTCCCTATGCTCCTATTGGGCCTATTCAAAACATCAGTCATTTATGGACAGCCACTGTGTAAAGATTTAGCATGTCTAACCGTTAGCTTGGTAGAATCTTCAGATACCAGTCAAGCTATTAATGGCTATTATGATATTGACGAGACAATATTGCCATGTGGTTATGAAGATATTCGACTCAAAGTAGAAAAGCCATCTGGTCTGCCTATGAATAACCTGACATTCAATAATGTAAATGGCATCATCGATTCTGGTGGAAATTTTGGAATATCTACATTAGCTTTTCCTGAAGAGGGAGAAATTATCATTCGTGTGAATTCTATTTTGTCAATATGTGCATGCAGAGTTATTTTGGAAGAACCGCCTTATCCAGAATTGGTTGTTCAAAATATCGAAAATGTAGATTGTTACGGAGAAAATACCGGACAAGCTCAAGTCGCAGTTGTAAGCCCATCAATACTAATTAATTACGAATGGAGTAATGGGAGCAATTCACCACTAGCAAGTTCGCTGAGTGCCGGAGAGTACACTGTTACCGTTTCAGATGTAGTGAACTGTGCGTCTATAACACAAATAACCATAGAACAACCCAATGCACCTTTAAACGTATCGATTGATAGTGGCAATGGTGAAACAACCTGCAATGGAGAAAATGATGCAGCCCTTAGTGCCAACGCTTTTGGTGGTACACCTGGCTACAATTATCAATGGAGTAATGGAAGCAATAACCCCGTATTGGCAAATATCGGCGCAGGCATCTACACACTCACCGTAACAGACGCCAATGGCTGTGTGCTTATTGATGAAGTTGAAATTACGGAAGCACAGCAAATGTCAATATCTATCATACAAACTACTCCTGAAACCTGCTTTAGTAATGATGCTACATTAGAGTATAGTATCAGCAATGGTGAACCACCCTATACCTGGTCTGTAGATGGACTTTCAGGGACAGGTAACCTTGTAACAGGGCTGGCTTCAGGTTATAGTGAACTTATTATTGAAGATGGAAATGCTTGTACAACAAGTATAGAAATATATATCGAACAAGATGATGAATTGCCAATACTCAACTCAATATCTGCTACCAATAACGGAATCCTAACCTGTGATGAGACATCTGTAATGCTTTCTGCTGATGCTACACCAACCAGTGGAATTATACTGTATGGATGGACGGGACCAGGAATTACTGGAACTATCTACGATCAGTCCGTTACAATAAATCAAGCTGGAATTTATACAGTTACGATTGCCCAAAATGGAAATGGCTGTTCTATTGCAGAGCAAATAGAAGTGATTTCAGCCGGAACACCAATGCTCAGTATCGCTTTCTCAAATACAGTATTGGATTGTACCAATACATCTATTGAACTGGAAGGGATTGTTTTGAGTGGAGGAATTGAACCATATGTATATGAATGGACAGTACCTGATACAATGGGCACTATAAATACACCAGATATTATCGCTAATAATCCGGGAGTATACACCCTGACTCTTACCGATGCTGGCGGTTGTGTTGCTATGCAAAGTGTTGAAATTGAAGAAAATATAGAATTACCTCTTGCAATGATTGACCAACCCGCAATGATTACCTGTATAAATCAAAATATTGTTTTAAATGCCAATAACTCAGCAGGGCAGGGGAACCTGTCTTATCAGTGGAGTACAGGTGATACAACACCAGAAATCGTAGTTTCTTTCAGTGGAACTTATATGCTGACAGTGACCGACGCAGCAAATGGATGCTCAACAACAACTTCTGTAAATGTCATAGAAAACACTCAACAGCCAACAGCCAATAATAGTAGTATTGTAAGCTGTAATGATGGAAATGACTTTGCCTATTTTAATTTATTGAACTTGGCTTCTGATATTACAAATGGTGAAACGGGACTAGACATTACTTTTCATAATAGCTTAATGGATGCCAATAATAATGCAGCTCCTCTTGCTAATGCAGAGAATTATTATGCTACAGCTTCGATAATATTTGTAAGAGTAGAAAAAATAGACAATGGATGTGTAGATATTGCCTTATTGGAATTGGAAATAGCATCTATTGAATTGCCCGAAATAAATGTTGAACAAGAATCGCTATGTAGTGGACAGCAAGGGGTAAATATGAGTATAGAAACAATGCCCGGCTATTCTTATCAGTGGTCAGTAATGCCCGAACCCGCACCTATGGCAGAGTTACTTAATGATGACTTGGGGTGTTTTATTACTAATCTACCAACGTCAGATACCGCTATTGTCAGTTTACTCGTAAGCCATGAAAATTGCCTGGATTCTGCCATACAATTAATTCCTCTCAATGGAACAGCTCCCATGACTTCAGAAGTCATATTAATACAGCCTGATAATG
>JAHDFX010000012.1 GCA_020627965.1 Saprospiraceae bacterium
GTGGATATGGGCGTTCGTGGTTTGAAGGCTGTGGTGGAGTAGAGATATGCTCTCGCTCACCCTTTAGATTCCCTGAAGGGAAAGGCTCTTCCGCTTCTTAGTGCAATTTGTTATACACACATTATTTCACATCCCACCTATACAAAGCGTGTCGGTCTTCTTCATAGAGTAAAGTCATTTCATACTTTTCTATGGTTTTGGGCATATTATCTACAGCTGTTCTTACGGGCTCGTGATGGCGTAGATTAAACCAAAGATTATTAGAAAAATGTTTTTTGTCCACCAATACTAAAATAGGCTGATCGGTCAATTTGTCGAGCAATTCTGGAGCAGGTTTGTCTTCCAGAAAAATGCTGAGAAAAGCTTTTGGGTGGGCTGGTGGTGTTCTCGACATTTTACTGCCCATACAGGGCAATCCGGTATTTTCAGCTACCTGAACAGCAAAAATATAAAAGTCTTCTGGCGGATCTGAAGTGTAATTATAGTCTTCAGAACCATTATGATAGTAAGGCAATGGCAAAATAGCCTGATAATCTGTTGGGTTTACTTTGCTGGCAATGCGTACTGCGTCCTGTTGATTGGCTGAATTGGTCAGGTTATTGGAGCCATACATGTAATTGTTTTGAACATGAATAAAATTGACAGTGTCCATTATTGCGAAAGCACATAAAAGAACTATGACGGCTTTTCGCCAATTGATGCCTTGTTCCCAGAAATATTGGAAAGCATAAAGCAAAGCAAAGCTAATTACCCAGTAAAATGGCCAACTGAAGCGTCCTAAACAACGAAATTGCTTTACACTATCCGTAAACCAACCCAGATATAAAAAGGGATTGAGGATGTTATAGACTTTGTGTTTGGTGCCAAATAAATAATGCTTTTCTCCCCATGCGATCATTAAAGATAAGAAGCCCGCGAAGAGCAAAAAGACCATGATTTGTGTTGGCAGAGAAGGATTTTCCCGGATTTTCGACAAGAACTTCCGCCATTCTATTCTTTGAAATAAGAACAAAACCAATAATGCCATTAATCCATATACACAAAAAGCACCCAGATAAACACCGGATTCGTGAATAAGACTCTGGCTAGTCGAAAATGGTGTTGGGATAGTGTTCCAATCCCTGTTTTTTAGTAATGCGATAATTTTTAATCGCCATACATGAAAGTCATAGCCTTCTGGAACTGATTTGCGCAAAGCATAATAAGTGTCAATGCTGCGAATGATACCGAGTACAGCGATCAATGCTGTTAGTGCAGTGCCTGCTCCCCAAAGAAGCTGTAGACTGGCTGCTTTGAGATTTTTTCGTTTTTTAAATGCCTGCGCAGCAAAAAAAGCTACCACAATAACGGATAATATCATGGCATAATACAAATGCAAAAAAGAACCAGCCACAATGGTCAAAAACAAGTATACACTTAGTCGAATGGCCTTATTCCGTTCACCAGTTTTGAGTTCTGCCAGGCGTATCAGCCACCAGAAAGTCAGTAAGATCAGCCATGAAAAGGAAAGATTCAGATGTCCGGCTTTCATACGAAGCATCTGTGGGTTTAGCCATACAAAACAAATGCTGAATAAAAACAGCATCCAGTTGTGCCGGATAAAACGGGATAGAATTTTCCAGCAAAGCAAGGTGCTGAATAAAACACCAAGTATGCAAAACCAGGTTAGTATAAAGACTCCATGATCGGAAACATCATAAATGTATCTGGAAAACAGTTTCAGACTTACTGCCAGCAAAGGGGTATTATCGGTGTAAAATATATAGTCTCCATAGGGATAATTCATCTGCTCAAATTTCCAGAAGTCCACATCTTCAGGTTGCTGCAAATAGGCATGGAGCGTATAGTAGTTTTTAAAGCCATCCCCATGATTCATGAACATATAATTATCAGGATGCACAAAGAACTTATTGTATGCAATGAAGATAAGTCCGCATTGCACCAAAAACATTGCCCACCACCAATATTTTTTTGATTTGTTCATTAAATAACACTAGGTAAGACTCCTCCCGACAGCAGCCCCAATTTGTTCTAAACTACCATATAAAGCCCGAAATTCTTCATGATTTAATTGCTGTGCAGCATCTGATTTAGCCACCTTTGGGTTTGGGTGTACTTCTATCAATAAACCATCAATACCCATTGCCATACAGGCACGACTCAGGTCCGGTACTCCATAAGAATAGCCCATTGCATGACTGGGGTCAAGAATAACTGGCAGATTGGTTTTTTCTTTTAGAAAAGATACGCCACATAAATCCAGTGTGAAACGGGTTTTTGTTTCAAAGGTACGGATACCCCTTTCGCAAAGAACGACCTGAGTGTTACCGCCCGATAAGATAAATTCAGCTGCCTGTGCAAATTCTTGTAGACTACTACCAAAACCACGTTTTAATAAAACTGGTTTATTGGCTTTTCCACAGGCACGTAAAATACCATGATCGTACATAGCTTTAGCGCCTACCTGAACAACATCTGTATACTCAATAACGGCATCGATATGTGTGGCATCCCTAACTTCTGTGACAATGGCTAAATCGTATTTTTCACGCATTTTAGCTAGTAATTTCAAACCTTCTAATCCTAAACCCTGAAAGCTGTATGGCGAAGTACGTGGCTTAAAACATCCACCACGCAGGGCTTTTATACCTAGCTCTTTCATCAATTGAGCAGAAGACTCAATTTGCTCTTCCGACTCTACCGAGCATGGGCCAGCAATCATGATAGAATTAGTGGTATTGCCTCCAATGGTTACTTCTCCGATCTGAACAGTTCTCTTTGCTTTTAGATATTCGCTACTAGCTAATTGAAGATCATTTTCAAATAAAAATGTTTCATCAACAAAGCCGTACAGGTCATTAGGAACTTGCCGGATTTTTGACGAAGTAACTAGAATTTGACGCTGTTCATCTTTTAAGTGGATAGCTCCGCTGAGTGTTGCCAGCTCAAGTGCTTTTTCTTCCGTTACAGATGGTTTTAAATGTATAATCATGTATATAATATTCTAAGAAATTCGCTTTAAATCTTTCCACATTTGCTCCCTTTGCTTCTGGGCGTTTAATACGACGGGCTCGGCTGCCCTTTCTGCACAGTTTTTAATGTCGCAGCGCTCGCAGGTCTGATTGACCGATTTAAAAATAATGGCTTCATCATTTCCAAAACGAATGACCTTTTTCAACTGTTCATTTACTGATAAACCTATGGTTACACTTACATTGGTGTCTGGTGTCGGGTGTGCAGGACGTGCGATAGTAAAACAGAGGTATTCATCATCAGTGCCATAAAATTGAGAGCGTTGGGCTGATGCTATTGGGTCGGTGTAAGTGTTGTTTTTTTGTAATTGATATAAATCATCTAATAACCACAATGTGATCCAACGACGACAATAATGCTCAGAAATACCATTGCCGTAAGGCTGATGATGACGTGAAAGGTGCAATTCTTTAGTCAACTCGTATTGATCTACTCCGGGTGTATTATTAAAACGAAGGAAAAATACTTGTTCCAGTCCGAAAAATTGAGGTAATAGATTGGTCAGTCTTTGCAGGAACATTTCAGGGCTGGCCTTATATTTATTCATAATGCCCAAGAAGGCTGATTTATTCCATTTTTCAAGATTGAAAAAATCTTTCAGGTCTTTTATAAGCTGGTCTTTGGGCATTAATAAAGCTCCAGCAAAATAAGAAGTTTTAAAATTATTAAGCACTTGCTCGAAGGACTCGATTTGGACAAAAGAGGATGTGTTTGCACGTTCTTTTAGCTGTAAATAATTGAAACCGATTTCTTTGCTAAGCAGAAAAGCACGTTGCATATCGGTTAGGTCGCTATTGATAAGGAACTTCTTTTTTTTGGGTTGAAATATATACCTGAATCGCTTTAAAGATGGGTATAGTTCGAGTTCTTCTTCGTCGATAAAATAGCCGTATTCCCGGACAAGAATGGAGTATAAGTGTTCTAATGAAAAATTACCACCAAAGGGCATTGGATGTGTCTGAGCAAAGTTTTCGGCAGCCGTTTCGAGTTCTTCGAAATAATTGTTGTGCAATTCCTGATAAGAGCGCAAAGCAGCAAAATAGAAATTTTCCTGTTGGAGGGCATATTTGCGTGAAATTTCCAATACTGCAGAAATAAAAGCGCCTACCCTGGCAGGGGCAGTTGATATTAATTCTACTACCTTCCCGGCCTCAATCCCAAACATATCTAAAGGCAGTTCTTCTAGAAAATTGGAATGTAGAAGGTCGGCAACGGGTTGGAGGTTTTTGCTGAGTTCTATAGAAATTAATTCTTCATAAGAAGTGTCTAAGGCTTTTGCCAACATGTGTATTTTTTCCGCTTTTGGAAACTTCTTGCCTTTCTCTATTTCATTCAGATAAGAAACAGATACGCCTGTTTTCTGAGATAAAACCTTAAAAGGCATCTGCTTTTCCTGGCGTAATTGCCGGACTTTCAAGCCAAATATCAATTTTCTATTCTGTGTGCTAATTGCCATTAATCAAAATTAGATTTTTTTAAGCAATAGATGCAGGAAATGAAAAAAAGTCTGTCCGGTTTTATGGAATTTTTATGAAAAAGGACTCTTTATATATGAAGGCAGGTAAGGACATGATGAGAATAATCCTACCTGTGAGTCTTTTTTGTATTGCCTGAACCGGAGATATGCAGGTGAAAGCATCTGTATCTCCGGTTCTTTTTTAGCAGTTAAACCGCTTTGTTCAGGGAAGAGAGATCGTTCGCGGGCTCACTGAGAGAAGAGAGATTAGTTTTGGTAAGTGGATGGACGTAACTAAGTGACACTTTAATTAAGGTTAAATAACTGATAATCAATCGTATAAAACCTGACTCCTGACCCCTCAATTCTGCCCCCTCACTTAATTGAGTAATTTCTTAGTGCCTTTAATCATCTTAGTCTTTTAGTCTTTTTTACAACAGCTCAACACCTCAACACCTCAACACACCAAATAATTCAAATAATTTAAAAATGGAAAATTCAACAATAGCACCGGCATATCAACCGAAACTTACTATAAAGGCTTGGGCGGAAGAAGACCGTCCCAGAGAAAAGTTGTTGACTAAAGGCGCACAAAGTCTGAGTGATGCTGAATTACTGGCAATTTTATTGCGTTCTGGGTCGAGGGATGAGACCGTGGTTAGTCTGGCACAGCGGGTATTGCATAGCTGTGAAAACAACCTTAGTGAACTAGGCAGGCGTTCTCTGCCTACATTGACTCAATTTAAAGGATTGGGAGAAGCTAAAGCACTAACGATCATAGCCGCACTGGAACTGGGAAGGCGTCGGCAATTATCCAGTATAAAAGACCGTCCGCAGGTTCGTTCGAGTCGGGATGCTTATCAGGCGATAGCTCCGATATTAGCTGATCTGC
This sequence comes from Saprospiraceae bacterium, assembly GCA_020627965.1. GTDB lineage: Bacteria > Bacteroidota > Bacteroidia > Chitinophagales > Saprospiraceae > JAHDEO01. The sequence continues at coordinate 5,382 of JAHDFX010000012.1, forward strand.
CTCATGAGGAATTCTGGATACTTTTGCTCAATCGCTCTAATAAGATCGTTTCGAGGGAACGGGTGAGTATGGGCGGTGTTTCGGGCACTGTGGTGGATGCCCGCATCGTCTTTAAACGAGCGATTGAGTTGTTGGCGTCTTCTATTATTCTATGTCATAATCATCCTTCTGGCAATCTGAATCCTAGTCAGGCGGATATTAATCTGACCCGGAAATTGAAGAAAGCAGGTGAAGTGATGGATGTAGCTGTTATTGACCATCTGATCATTGCCGGGGATGGGTTTTATAGTTTTGCTGATGAGGGGATTTTGTGAAAATTATTCACCACAGATTACACGGATATACATATATTGTATTATTTAGCAACTCATCGTTCAAACTCTTTATAATCAACAGATGGATCATAATCATTATTGGTGACGATGGAATGCAATTCACTATTAGGGTCTTTAGACTTCACGAAAGGAAATAATAACTGGACATGCCAGGGTTCTTTTATCTGGTTCCATGCTCCGAATCTTTTGGGATATTTGCGGGTTATTTTAGCTGTGCCGAATATAATGTCCCATATGAATAAGAGGTTGCCGTAATTTCCATTTGGGTTTGATACGCCATCTTCGGCGGTTAATCCGTGATGGGCGAAATGGGTGCTGGGCGTCGAGATCGTTCTTTCTATGATCCAGGCAAGTGGATTTAGAATTTTATATCGGTATAAGAATCGATCCCATTTGGTTTCACTGTGTGCTAATAATATGACAATGAGTTTTGCGGGCAAATAGAACAGGTAAACATAACCCATTCCTAAATACACCAACATGCCTGAAAACCAGATGCCGGGCATTAAGGCATAATATAAGATGGCATTTCTGTAAGTAACCAGTACGCCCATTTCCTCAATTACATGATGTGGCCGGTGTAGTTTCCACATCAGGCGACTGGAATGGGAAAGCCTGTGCCACCAGTATTGCATCATGTCATCCAAAATCAAAAAAGCGAAAATATGTAACCAAATGGAAGTGGTTAAAAAATAATTTTCAAACTGAGGAAAGAAAATCTCCATCAGCCAGATGGTCAATAAAAAAATGCCCGGCTGAATGAGAACAGGTAAAGTCACTGAACTGAATATTTCAATGGCAAAATCATCTTTGGTTCTTTTGCCGTCAAAGTATAGACCACCTAAGGCTTCTATGATGCCTACAGTTATCATAACGACGACAACGGCTAATTTACTGATTATATCTGCATCCATAGTTTTATTCTTTATTTTTCCTTTGGTATGCTTTGACGACTTCTTTTATAGGCATTTCATTAATGAAAACATCTTTTAAGACCGCTTCTCCATCTTTGATGCCTATCAAAGCATAGGTTATCTTACTGGTGTCTCTGAATGTTCTTCGATAAGCCAATTCTGCATCATAGGCTTTTGATTCTTCCATGTAAAACCTAGTAAAAGGATAATTGATTCTCAGGGTTTTGGGGCTGCTTCCTGAAACAAAACCTACTTGTGCTTTTACAAACTCCTGATCTTTGGCTGGCTTTTCTTTTGAAACTGATTTTATCTTGACAAAGCCTTTATTATCTGAGGTTAAACTGACATAAATATCTTCTCCTGAAATCCACTTATCTTTCTCCCCAACCGCAACGGAGTTTTCTTTATAATTGAGGACAATGTATTTGCCTCTAAAGGGATCGGTAGGATCGACAGGAGCCGTTTTGAATTTATATTCTGTTCCTGTATACCAGATGCTTTCTTTGTCCCATATCATTTTGGCAGGGACGAATAATTGTATTAATACAATGATAATAAATGCTGGCAATATTATTTTTTGACTATTCATTTGTCTTCCTTTTTTTCAACATCCAATAATTTACAGCAAAGAAGCCTATGCCTACTAAGAGGAATAAAATTCCCCTAATGACAAAGCTGAGGTTTTCATCAAAAAACCTACAGGTAACCAATGCTGTGATGATAAGAATACCAAAATTCAATATACCGAGATGATCTTGTTTTGCTCCATCTCTGATCGTTAATATGCCAAGGATGAGTACACAAAGATTGATAAGAATAACTGGAATGGAGCTGCGTAGTCCGATGATAAATATAATGATGAATAGAATAAACATTATTGACAGGGGCTTGATTTCGGTCAGTTTTTTATTTTTTTGTTGCAAAAACAAAAGTACTAATGCGGATAATGATATAATCACCATTACCCAAAAACCGAGTGTTTTGGCGATTTCATTGAACGGGAATTCCTGTGCTCTTAAATCTTCCCAGAACCAGTCAAAGCTTAGTGCTAATAACAAAATAACTGTACCAGTGATGCCTAAAACTTTATAGCCGTTATTTCTTAATTTTTGCCGACGGAAAAAGGCTGTTTCTCCTATTAAATAAAACAATCCGAAAAGACTGAAGTAAGTAACGATTACAATGTTTTCTGTCGTTTTTACTAGTGTTCCCAGAGCGATAAGTATGGATAAAGGAATCAGCCAGTTGAGAAAAGGAATGAAATTGCTTCCTGGTTTTTTCTTGCATAAAAAGTAATAATGAGGCAACAGAAGCAGTAGTAACAACCAGTAAAGATAAGATTCGGAGGGTGGGTATGACCAGTTATTAGTTTGTGCATAGGCAGTAATACCAATCAGGTATAGTATGGCTACCATAGAAGAACGCATCACATATACCAAAGGAAGGCAAAGTAGCATCCAGGTGAGCAAAAATGAACTTATATCACCAGGTAAATTATAAACCTGACTTACGAGGGATATGCTTGCGCCAACTGCGAAGAACAGAAATGCTGAAGTACTCTCTCTCCATGCAATACTTTCCGGTTTTTTTAATAGTGTAAATCCGCAAAATATCTGTCCACTAAGCAAGGGCAGAAAAGCAAAGAATGTTTTTGTTGTTCGTGAAAGCTCATCCCAGTTATGGGCTATGACGAGTATGATGCCCAAGCCAACAAGAATAGCTCCTAAAACTCCAAAAACAATGAAAAGTCTGTTGGTGGAAGGTTGATGTTTACTTTCATAGTAATGCTTGATCCGCTCTGCCGTTTCATTCGTAATGACTCCGGCTTCCATCAATTCGGCTATGTCTTTGAATATGTTCATTTATTGTCTTTAACAATGCTTTGCATTGGGTTAGGGGTGACTATTGACATTACAAACATACAGGAGAGAACTCGCTTCATAAAACCATTTTTATTATAAAACGTATTTTTTTGAAGTGATTAAGTTTGAGTAACTTGTTGATTATTATGTGTTTGAAGGGTTTGTAGACGTATTTTTAAAACTTTTATTACACCAAGTCTTCTCTGTCCCATCTGTTCTGTTTTTCTTTTTCTGGTCCATTCAGGTCAAGTGTATCTTCATTGTTTAGCCTAAAATAAGCATCGGAACCGTGAACCGTACCTTTATAGTAGCTCAGCATGCTATCATTGCTGATGATGCGGATGCTTTGCTGGTCATTTTAATAAAACTCATGTTTTGCTCGTATTGGCTTTAGAAGAGTTTTCCATTTTTACCATAAATCTCTCAATTTGCCTTCTGTGCCTCAGTATGTGCATAATTGCGTGTTCAAGGAGCTGGTCTACATCATACCGCTGCCCCCACCTTACTTTTATTTTTTTGTTTGATGTATATTCTTCGAGCTGTATTTTAGGATAATCCTTAAACAAGTCTTCATTGAAAGCGAACATCTTATCCAGGGCGATATTGTACTCGGGAACAGAGTGGAGCAATTCCTTCTTCTTATAATTGATTTCTTCCCCTAACCATTTCCTGATTTCAATGACATATGTATATCCGGATTCAACGATGTGCGTTAATATTGTCTGAATGGATTTACAATCTTCATCTTTTGTTTCATGGTCAACTATATACGTCAAGTCGTTTGTTGTAACCTGTTTAATGACCGCTTTGAGTTCCCGTATTGATTTTTCATACTCATCTAATAGGGCTCCAATGGCTCCGTTATCTCGATATTTCATATTATTTTGGATTTGTTACTATCAAAAACAATTTTGATGAGAACTCTATCGCATCTTTCAAAAGCCCTCGATCAATCTCCCAACACTGCAATACACTTCAGCTCAATAGCAATAGGTGTAGGCAAAGCATCAATACCCACAGTAGTACGACAAGGCTGGTTGTCCTTAAAATATTCGGCATAAACCCGATTATAAGTATGGAAATCTCTCGTCATATCCGTCAGGAAAACGGTGACATCTACCAGGTCTTCCCATTTGGCTCCGCTGTCTTCCAATACCCGACGGACATTCTGAAAAACGGAATGGCATTGAGCCTCAAAATCGAAAGACGTGTAATTGCCCGTTTTGCTTTGTTGTAAACCGGGAACACTGTCATCTTTAGGGTCGCGAGGACCTATACCGGAAAGGAATAATAAATTGCCAACTTTGCGGGCATGTGGGTAAAGACCAACTGGTTTTGGGGCGCTTTTAGCATCTATTTTTTCTGAAGACATAATCATAAAATTACAAAATGGTAAAATACAAATTCCAGGGAACTATACAGATAATATTTTTGTAATAGTCGGTGAAATGATGAAAATTTTATATATTTGATGTGAACCAAAGAATTATAACTTCCAAGATTAAAACCCATGAAAGGAGAAATCTTAGACATTGCTTTAGCCATACTCATATTGCTTTTTATCGGAACAACAATTGGCTATGGTATAGCTCGTATAGAAGGGGCTGTTTTCTGTTCTGTTGTACCGATTGTCGTTTTGCTTAGTCTTAGAGAAATGACAAAAGTATCTGTTGGGCCAGCTCCGAAATTTCTTAGTCAGCTAGTTATGGTTGTTGGTGGCTTAGGTGTCATTGCAGCCTGTATTTATGGAGCAGTAACGCTTTCAGGAATCATATTTCCTCACGTTCCTTAACTGAAGAGTTCCAGTGTATTGTCATTTAGATAATCATTTAGAATTCGGGGGAAAGCATATTGGTCAAGCTGGTTTCTACTGGCTTTTATGTAACTGGCATCTGGTGGCTGAAAGCTTTTTTGAATATTCATTTCAATAAAAACAGCTACTATTTTTCTATGTGTCAATGTTTGTAAAAATGGGCGAGAAATACTTTTTATATCGACATTGGTGTTTTTAAATAAAGCTGACCATCCCTCTGTTTTTTGTAATTCATCTGTAGTTAAAGTAGCAGGTGCTTCTATAAGTCCAAAATCATAAAGGTTTTGCCATATATCGCCCGGCCCTCGTTTTTTCAACCAGACATCCTGACCTTCATTGATAACAAGATAATGAAAATACCGAGTGATCTTTTTTAGTTTTTTTGATTTGACAGGTAGATCATATACCTTCTTTTTGGCGAAAGCCGCACAATTTTTTTGCATCAGACAAGTTTTGCAAAGTGCCTGTTTGGGTTTGCAATGTGTGGCGCCAAAATCCATGATAGCCTGATTGTACGTAGCCGGGTCTTTGCTGTGCAGTAGTTCATCTGCTAATGCTCGAAATTGCTTTTTTCCGGCAGTGGTGTCAATTGGTGTAGCAATACCAAAATAACGGGATAATACACGGTATACATTGCCATCAACAACGGCGTGGGGCAGGTCGTAAGCAAAGGAAGCAATAGCGGCGGCTGTATAATCTCCAACACCTTTTAAGGCTCGAATATTTTCAAATGTATCAGGGAATTCGCCGTTCAGTTCATAAGCAATAAGTTTTGCTGTAGCGTGTAAATTTCGAGCACGGGAATAATAACCAAGTCCTTCCCACATTCGCATGACTTCATCTTCCGGGGCATCAGCGAGGTGTTTTACTGTTGGATAATTTGCGCGAAAGCGCTCAAAATAAGGCAGCCCCTGCTCTACACGAGTTTGTTGAAGAATGATTTCGGATAACCAAATGATATAGGCATCCTGAGTGTCCTTCCATGGAAGTGGGCGATGGCTTTGGGCAAACCATACCAGTAAATCTTTGATAAAAGCAGCCTTGTTATGTGTTGTGTTGGGCATAAGCTATAGTGGCAACACTAACTTTTGTGTTGGATAATTCCAATAGTTTGTGAGCACAGGCTTCGAGTGTTGCGCCTGTTGTCAGTACATCATCTACTAATAAAACATGTTTTCCTTTTGCCATATCGGGTGTAATAACCTTGAAGGCATGTTCTACATTTTTAAATCGTTCTATTCTGGCTTTTTGGGTTTGGGTTTCTGTCATAACTGTTCTACTCAAGACTTCAGACCAGGGAACCTGCATGGTTTTGGAAATGCCTTTGGCAAATTGTATACTCTGATTGTAGCCTCGCATCTTCTGTTTTTTTGGGTGTAAAGGGACGGGAATAATGACCTCTATTTCCTGAAAAAATGAAGATGTACGAAGTGTTTTTCCATATAGCTGTCCTAAACGAAGCCCAATTTCAGGCTTATTTCCGTATTTTAGATTATGGATCAGATTGCGAACCAGTCCACCTTTATCGAAATAATAAAATGAAGCGGCATGTCTTATGTTGGCGCGCCCCCAGAAAAGCTCTGCCATGGTATTTTCTTTCTCCAGATGAAAATTGGTTTTGGGAAGCTTGTATTGACAGGTTAGACAGATTGCTTCTTCGTAAGAACGGATATTGTTGCCACAAGAAAGGCATATCTTAGGATATAATAAAGACAAACCGTCGTCCAGTATTTTTTTGAGTATTTTCACAGATTAGCCGCCAATTGTGGTCATGGATTCATAAATAGAGCTAGGTCCGAATCGTCTTTCTGCGGCTTCAAAACCATCTTTTTCCTTATGAAGTACTGCATTGATAATGATGTCCTGAATTTGTTCGTCAGGCATATCACTACGCAGCGCTGGAAGTAAGTCGGTTCCTTTAGAAGAATATAGACAAGTACGAAGTTGTCCTTTTGCAGTAATGCGAATACGATTGCAGGTGCCGCAGAATGTACGGGAAAAAGCAGGAATAATACCGAATTTTCCTTTGAAGCCCTTTACCTGATACATCATAGAAGTAGACGATGGAGGTGTTGGCAGGGTTTCTATGTCTTTAAATTCACCTTTGATATGTGCCAGAATTTTTTGGTAGTTCCAGTTTGAAACATCTTTAGAATCTCGGCTCCCATTGAAGGGCATTTCTTCTATAAAACGGACTTCGATATTTTCTTTTCTGGTCCATTCCACGAAGGGTAGAATGTCTTGTGTGTTTTTACCTGACATGACTACGGCATTGACCTTTACACCGACTCCAGAACGTAATAAAGCCTGAATATTTCCCACAACCAATTCGTAATTATCTCTGCGGGTAATGGCGAAAAACCTTTCTCTATCGAGGGTATCCAGACTAATATTCATGGCATTGAATAGGTCGGGAATATCATCCATATAGTGGTGTAATAAGGTGGCATTGGAAGTAATGGAGAAAGAGGTAGGCTGTATGTCTTTTTTTACTTCTTTTAAAAAATGGATCAAATCTTTACGAACAAATGGCTCTCCGCCTGTAATGCGGATTTTATTGACTCCCAAAGTCTTTACCAGATGAAGCAAACGTATCATCTCTTCATAGGTCATCAGTTCTTTTTTATCGAGAAACTGAATTCCTTTTTCAGGCATGCAATAGAAGCACCGCAAATTGCAGCGATCTGTAACCGCCAATCTCAGATAATTGATATGACGACCATGGCTATCTTTCAGTTGAAAGTGCTTCATTGACGCAGGTTCTTATTTACACGAAAGTGTGCCTAACAAATTTAATACAATAATCATGTAAACTATAATTTTTACATGTATTTGTTGAGCGTAAATAGGTGCCTGAAGTGATTTTGTACTTTAAAAATACGTTTATACTTGCTTAAGTTGTTGTTAATTAGTTTTTTATGGCTCGGTTTAAGGTGAATTGAAAGTCTAATTTTATAAAAAAAGAGTTTGTCTTATTCATATTTTACTTTTAATTTTGATCTGGAAATAAGCTTTCTACGTATAGAATACTTTTTAACACTTAAATAAATAAACTATGAAATTCAATTTAAGTATCACTGTAATGCTCTCGATTTTATTCTTAGCTAGTAATCTACAAGCTCAGGATATTATCCACATGAAAAAGAAAAATGAAAAAATCGAGGTAAAAGTCCTTGAAATCGGAACTTCTGAGATCAAATACAAGAAATGGGAAGAAAAAGAAGAAGGTGTCACTTATTCAGTAGACAGAACGGCTGTTTACAGTATAAAGTTTGAAAATGGCAGAACTGAATATTTCGGAGACGAAACTATAGATAGAGAAGAATTTTTTGCCGGGCAAAAGAAACGGGCAATCAAGATTTCTTTTATTGAACCAATGATCGCTTCGACTACTTTATCCTACGAACAAAGCTTAAAGCCCGGGCATAGCCTTGAATTTAGGGGCACTATTGTGGGCTTAGGTTTTAATAATGATAATTTTAGAAGTGCAGGCGGTTTTATAGGAGCTGCTTCTTATCGGTTGTATACTAAACCATCGTTTTTGACTACAGACCTCAGACGTGCGCACGTTTTGCAGGGCTGGTATATCAAACCTGAGTTATTTCTGGGAAGTACGAGCTACGACAATTATATCTTCCTGAGTGGTTCTAACGACACCAGGGTAAGTTCAACAACAGGCGGTTTCTTACTTAATTTTGGTAAACAATGGGTTGCTGGAGATGTCTTTGTTGTAGATATACATAGTGGTATTGGTTATGGTGGTGGAACGAGTAATCATGGCTATATAGTAATCGAAAATAATATTGCTTTTTCATTTGGCTTAGATATTGGAATTGCATTTTAAACAACAAAAAGGTGTAAAAAATAAAAACATTTTGTTTTAAAAATCGTTTTAACTTTGTATCTTTGCCAGCGTATACTTAAAAATCAGCAAAGTGTCCATGAGTGAACAAAACGGAACTACCCAAACAAACGGAGAAGATAAAATAACTACCCTTTCAGGCATGTATCAGGAGTATTTCCTTGATTATGCCTCTTATGTAATTCTTGAACGTGCTGTGCCTGCCATCAATGATGGTTTTAAACCAGTACAACGCCGTATTCTTCATTCCATGAAAACGATGGATGATGGGCGTTATCATAAAGTAGCTAATATTATTGGGCAGACGATGCAGTATCATCCTCATGGAGATGCAGCCATTGGTGCAGCTCTGGTGCATGTCGGGCAAAAAGATATACTCATTGATTGTCAGGGAAACTGGGGGGATATACGTACAGGAGACAAGGCAGCTGCACCTCGTTATATAGAAGCCCGTTTATCCAAATTTGCTTTAGCTGTTACTTTTAATCCACAAACAACGGAATGGCAATTGAGCTACGACGGGCGTAAGAAAGAACCTATCACGCTGCCAGTCAAATTCCCTCTATTGTTGGCACAGGGCGTAGAAGGTATTGCGGTTGGTCTTTCGACGAAGATCATGCCCCATAATTTCATCGAACTGATCAAAGCATCTATAGCGATTCTTAATGGTAAAACCACGAAAATAATTCCAGATTTTCCGACGGGAGGAATGTTGGATGCCAGCGATTATAATCGAGGAAAAAGAGGAGGAAAGATTCGTGTGCGTGGCTGTATAGAAACTGTTGATAAAAAGACATTAGCCATTCGGGAAATTCCATACGGAACCACAACAGAGGGTTTGATAGAAAGTATCCTGAAGGCTAATGATAAGGGCAAAATAAAGGTCAAAAAGGTTGTTGATAATACGGCTAAAGATGTTGAGATACTGATAGCATTGCCGGCGGGTGTTTCTCCTGATGTAACGATAGATGCTCTATATGCTTTTACGAATTGTGAGGTGTCTATATCGCCAAATGCCTGTGTTATTATCGACAATAAGCCCCACTTCATGACGGTCGATGAAATTCTGCGTGTCAATACTGAAAATACCAAAGACCTGTTGCGTCAGGAATTGGAGATCAAGTTGTCGGAATTACAGGAAAAATGGCATTTTGCCAGCTTGGAACGCATCTTCATTGAAAATAGAATTTATCGTGAAATAGAGGAATGTGAAACTTGGGAGGCTGTTATAGAAACGATTGACCGAGAGCTAAAAAAGTATGTTTCTACACCTTCATTTCCTAATAAAGACAAAAAAGCCTTTAAGCTGGTAAGGGATGTGACAGAAGAGGACATCACCCGCCTGACAGAAATTAAGATTAAACGAATTTCGAAGTATAACAAGTTCAAAGCTGATGAGCTGATTATTGACCTTGAAAAACAAATGGAAGAGGTCAGGCATAATCTGGAACATCTAACGGATTTTGCTATTGACTTTTATCAAAATCTGTTAGACAAATTTGGTAAAGGGCGTGAACGTAAAACGGAAATCACAACTTTTGACCAGATCAAGGTCAGACAGGTAGTTGCTAATAACTGCAAGTTGTATGTGAACTACAAAGAAGGTTTTATAGGCTTCGGTTTGAAGAAAGACGAATATGTTTGTGATTGTTCTGATATTGATGATGTAATTGCTTTTTGCAAAGATGGTTCTTTCCGTGTTGTGCGTATTGCTGATAAGGTTTTTGTTGGCAAAAATATTATTCATGTAGGCATCTGGAAAAAGGGGGATGAACGAACGACCTACAATACGGCTTATCTGGACGGAGCATCAGGGAAGTCTTATGTAAAACGCTTTAATGTAAAAGCGATTACCCGTGATAGAGAATATCGTATTACCAAAGGAACGCCTCGTTCTAAATTGCTTTACTTTACTGTAAATCCAAATGGAGAATCAGAAATAGTGACGGTTCAGCTTTCGCAAGGTTCTAAAGCCAGAAAGAAAATCTTCGATTTCGATTATGCAGATATTGATATTAAAGGACGGGCTTCGCAAGGTAATGTACTCACGAAATATCCTGTTCGTAAAGTCACGCAGAAAGCCGTTGGAAAATCGACGATTGGTGCACAAAAAATATGGATAGACAAGAATAGCGGGCGTCTGAATACAGAGGAGCGTGGTGATTTACTTGGTGCATTTGATACTGGCGATCATATATTGGCTATTTACAATAATGGAGAGTATGAGATGACGGATTATGAATTGACAAATCGTTATGAGCCTAAGACATTGATGCATATCTGTCATTTACGTCCAGATACTGTTCTTTCAACGATCTATTATGATGCCGACAAAAAAGCAACTTATGTCAAGCGATTCAAAATAGAGACAACTTCCATGGATCAGCGGTTTGGTTTTATTGGTGAAAATTCCCGATCACAATTATTATATGCTTCTACTGCTGCTGTTCCTCAGGTCACTTATAAGTATAAAATCAAAAATAAAGGGCATGAAGACAGTGTTAATTTAGCGGAGTTCATTGATGTGAAAGGCTGGAAAGCGGCAGGGAATAAACTGGGTTCCTATAAGGCAATGGCAATAAAAGAATTACTGGAAACAAAAGCAATTAATGCACCTGCTGCTGTTGTAAAAGAGGACGATAAGAAAGAACCACCCTCTGACTCTGTAGGAGTAGGAACGCAAATCGAATTTGATTTGTAGTCAATTTTCATAAAATATCATTTCACCAAGTCCTCTAAACGCATCATGCTTTTTTGATTTTCATCATCATATAGAGCATTCAATACATCTAGTTTTTCCAATTCGGTCAGGCGCCAGGTCATGGAAGAGCGTTGATTTTTTATTGTTGGGCGATAAACAATATGTACAACATCTACCGGGTGATTATCTAGTGCCTGTATCATAGCATTTAGATACCGGTCGTTATGATAATCCTGCACTGTACTGGTTTTTGCAGCCGTTCCAATAGGGTTTAATAAACGCCCTAGCATCGTTGTTTGGGATACAGGTTGAACCTCTTCGACTTTATCTTCTCCTCTAAGCTGTATAATGAGTACCCCACTTGTATTTTCCTGTATCCAGTCCGCAAAGTTTTGAACAAAACGACTGGCTGTGGCGATACCAAAATTGTCGCGCCAACCAGCATCTATAACTTGTATTGGTGGATCACTGGGCAAATAGGTGTTTGGCAATATGTAAGGGAAGGTCGCGTTCATGCGCAAGGCAGTACTCAGGCGTAGATTATAAGCATCATGTTCAGCAAACAAGCGACCAAAATCTATAGCATCTATCTCTACCAGGAGACCTTCTTCCTTGTTTAGTACAGGATGAGTCATATAACTTACGCCTTGTGGGGAGATATAAATCTGTCTTAGGTCAGTGGCGGAAACAGGGCTAAGAAACATCATAGGAATAATGGCGTCTCTTTCTGGTTGTCGGTAATCTTTGATCCGTTTATCTAATATGCCATGTGTATTTTCTATTAATTGTTGCTCAAAAACATAACCTCGGTCTTTATAATAAGAATAGTCCCCATCTTTAAATTTCAACCAGGGAACAAACATATCATTGGCGAGGGCAGTGAAAATAATAGGATTGAGTAAGTCTTTTGCCATATCGTAGGTGTAAGCCTGGTCGTATATATTGATGGAATCGCCCTGATGTTCAAGTAGTGCTAATTCGCGAAAATATGCAGCGCCAAGCATACCGCCAGAGGCTCCCGCTAGTAAGACGGTATGGTCGAGCAATTTACCTTTAAGCAAACTATCCGCCCGCTGGAGTGCATGAATGGTCCAGACAGCCTGGCGGGTTCCTCCCCCACTGGTAGTAATCATGACCATACGAGGTTGACGGATTAGCCTTCCTCGACCGAATTTTTTTCGCCATTTTCTGAGTGTTTGTAGGGTGGTATCTATATCGTTTTGAATAAGTTCTTCATCATAAAATGCCTCTAAACTACTTAGCTTGTATTCAGCTTTTTCCTTTTTATAATTAAGTCCATAGGCATGGTTTTCAAATTCGGGAGACAGGCTTGAAAATGTATTGATACCTAGAAATAACAATACGAAGATAGTTGTCCGCCAATTGCCCAACCAATAACTCAGGGCTGCGATCAGGCTGGTTAAGACACTAAAAAAAATAAACAGGCTGGCTCCGGCAGGAATCCTTAACCATGGATTCTCAGTAAATATACCGAGGAGGAATAGAATAACAATACTGAGCAATTGTACTAATAAAGCATTTTGGTGATTTTGTCGGAATACACGATGCAGCCATTCCACAGGATAATGCTCTACATCTCTCACCAGGCGAATTTGTAAGCGCCCAGTCAGGTAATAATCTACATCTATAGCATTTTGAAAAATACCCTCTGGGTCTTCTAACTTTTCTCTTCTCTTTTTTAATAACCGGGGCAGTTCAGTTGGTTTTAATTTTTGTTTTAATACTTTGATGTCATTATTTGTTAATTGAAAATACAAAGCGGCCAATACCATTGTGATTGTTATTCCAGTAAAAAAGCCCAGGAGATCGAATACTATACTATACTCGGCAGCCAAGCCATTATACCATTGAAAATTAATCATCACAACTAAGTAGAATATCACAAAGGCTATAGGTATGATAGAGTTGTTGATAAAATATTTGGTAAACGGACGATTGAGCGAAGCCAGAAAAGGAAAGCGATAACTGTGCAGGATATATGTAGATACATTCCAGGCCATCAAGAAGCCTCCAAAGCATATACCGACCCACATAAAACTGAAAAAATTGACTTTTCCGAGATATTCAGGATCAACATAAAGATACTTCATCCCATAAACACTTCCCACTTGCTTAAGTAAAATCAGTACAGGGAATATCCACAAAAATAGGAGAATAATATTGCTTTTGACATGCAAGATCAATAGCTGAACAGGGAAGGAACGGAATATGCCATGTAATATTTTCTTCATTTTTGAGTTTCTAATATATTATATCTGCTTTAAAATTATCTTTAGATTACTTATTTTTGGTCAGGTATTTGATTTATAATGATTTGGAAGAACCTAAACAACAATTTAAAAAAGTAAAAATGAATTTGAAGACAAAAATACTGGTATTATTTCTTTTGGTCGCTTTTGCTTTACAAGCACAGCCCAAAATTCATTATTCTTATGTTTCTGATAGAAAGTTTACACAGCCTAATGAATTATATGGTTATACCCTGAGCCCAAATGAATGGGAAGATGCCAATGGTCGCAAAGGTAAACTATATCCAGGCGAAGTGCAATTCTCTATAGTTAGAGGTTATTTGAAGGTAAAAGGGGGGCAAGCAGAAGGTTTATATGGTATTAATCGTATAGAACAAGAAAGTAAAAGAATTATTCGGGTTTCTCTTTTGGATGCAAAAGACCCGGCTAATCAAGGTAGTTTGAAAGTTATTTTGGATGATAATAGCTATATAGATGCTTATATATTCAGGCGTTCTCGGAATTCAGACGAAATTATTTATTATCAAAAAGGCTTGACGGCTCGTCAAAAGGATTTTAATAAAGAGTTTTTTACAGATGAGAATGAACTTGTTCTGGCAGAAGACAGCGACTTATGGGGTAAGACGATTCGTCCGTTTTTTGTACTGACACGCTCTTCCTGTAATCGTATATATCCGGCCGACAGTGTTTCTTTTCGGTTTATTGAAGATGTTGTTGTAAAAACAAAGCCAGAAAAAGAAGAAAAGACTGATAAGGTGAAAATAGCAATTCCAAAGCCTGATAAGAAAAAAGGTAAAAAAGAAGAAGAGGAATTGGCAAAAGAAGATGAATTTGAAAATGAGTTTGAAGATGAAGGAAATGATAATCCATTTGGATTTAGAGTTGTTAAAGATGACAAACCCGAAAAAATAGAAGAGACAACAGAAAGTACAGAAGAGGAAAGCACGGAAGAAGAAAGCACAGAAATAGTTGAAGAAACAACAATAGACAAGCCTAAGGCGCCAAAAGAAAAAGCACCAAAAGAGAAGCGGACATACCGGATGGTTTATAAATACAATGTGTGGGTAGGGGATGAAACAGATGGCTATTTGGATGAGAAAGAAGAAGAAATGGTGGTCAAAAAATGGAAACGCCTGACCAGTAGAGCTTCAGGAGATAAAGATACTCGCTATGTGCTGGAAGTCACAACGGGCAAAGGAACTGTTTTTGTTTATATGAATGAGCGAAAAGCAGTTTCTATGATTGAGATTGATGGTAACAGGTATTTGATGCGCGGGTATTAATGTTGACTTTGATCCGCCACTTATAACAAACATAAAAAATCCCGAATTTTCATCATGAAAATTCGGGATTTTTTATGTTTGTTATGGTAATTTAAGCTACTGCGTGAACAAAGTCTTCCCTTGTTTCACAAACAAAGCAGAAATAGAACGATGCTCATGTGTATTACGAATGGCTCTTGCAAATAGTTTTGCTACAGATAAAACTTTGATTTTGGAGGACTCTTGCTTGAGGGGAATCGTATCGCAGACGATTACTTCATCAAGTACCGAATTTTCGATGTTTTGGTAAGCATTGCCAGACAAAACAGGATGGGTACAAATAGCTCTCACACTTTTAGCTCCTTTGTCTATCATTGCCTGCCCTGCTCTGCATAAAGTACCTGCGGTATCTGCCAGATCATCTGTTAGGATAACGTCTTTGCCTTCCACTTCCCCGATAACGGTAATGGCTTCTATTTGGTTGGCTCTCCGGCGTTCTTTATCACAAATCACGAGATCTGTGCCAAAATACTTGGCGTAAGCTCTAGCTCTTTTTGTGCTACCAACATCAGGAGCTGCAAAGGTGACATTGCCAATATTCTGCGTTTCGAGATAAGGTATAAAAATAGCCTCTGCCTGTAAATGGTCTACTGGAATATCAAAAAAACCCTGGATTTGATCTGCGTGAAAATCCATGGTAACAATTCGGTTGACTCCGGCAGCCTGAAGAATATTGGCAACTAGTTTGGCGCCAATGGCTACACGTGGCTTGTCTTTTCTATCCTGGCGAGCATAGCCAAAATAAGGAATAACGGCTGTAATATAGCCTGCTGAAGCTCGCTTTGCCGCATCGATCATTAGCAGCAGCTCCATCAAATTATCGGCAGGAGAGAAAGTAGATTGTATAAAAAAGGTATAGGCACCACGTACCGATTCCTGAATGACAGGCTGCATTTCACCATCGCTAAAACGATTCATTTTTACCTGCCCTAGCTGTTGTCCGTAATAATCAGCAATTTTTTCAGCTAAATAGGACGAATTAGTACCTGAAAATAATTTTACATCTGTCATGACCTTGGTGTTTACCGTAAGCGTATATAATAAAACGCAAATGTAGTGATATTTCATTATATCTTTACCTTATCTACTCTTCCTTAATTTCCAAAATTTTCATTTCTACTCTTTGGTTCTTGCGCCTACCCTCCACAGTATCATTCGAAGCAATAGGCATTGTTTTTCCATAACCCTTGAAACGAAGTCTGTCTTTGTGAATACCATTGTTGGTAATATAATTTGCGACAGCCCCTGAACGTCCTTTTGATAATTCTCTGGCAAATTCATGGCTACAGAGTCCGTTCGTATGCCCACTAATCTCTACGATAACATTTGGGTTTTTTTGTAAAAAATCTACTGCTCTTGCCAGTTCAAGGCTAGACTCTTCTTTTAATGTGGATTTATTGGCGTCAAAGTAAATGCTATTCAATGGAATGATCTGTCCGACCTTTATTGGATATAATTTTATATCTTCTTCCAGCTCACGATATTCCGGTGCAGGACTAGGATTTACGCCATCAGCCTGTTGTGTATTTAGAGCAATATCACGTTCCCGTTCTTTTTGTTGTCTACGGATTTTTTCTTCTAATTCTTTACGCAATTTCTGCTCTACTTCTTTTTTCAAACGGTATTCCAATTCCTGACGTAATTGATCTTTAACCGGATCAGCTAACTGTGTTCTTAAATCCTGCTCAATTTCATCTTTTAGAGCTTGGCGCAATTCATTTTCAATATCCTGACGTAGTTTGTTTCTAAGATCATCTTCAACATCTTTACGCATGTCATCGCGTAATTTTTGTTCAACATCATCGCGCATATCATCCCTGAGTTCATCTTGAATATTACTTTTCAAATCAGAACGCAACTGGTCTTCGACATCTTTTTTCATCCCATCTTCCAATTGATCTCTGATGTCGTCTTTCAAATTATCTTCCAACTCGTTTTTAACATCATCCAACAATTCTTCCTGTAACTTTTGACGAACTTCATCTTGTAGTTCTTTTTCTAAATCTTTCCTCACCTGTTCTTCCAACTCCTCAAAAGAAGGCATGGGTTCTGGTGCTGCCATAGCCAATACTTCTTCTTCCTGTGGTACTTCTTTTTTTACGATGGGTGCTTCTTCTGCTACTGGTTGTTTCGGTGGCTTGGGTTTGGCTGGCCTTGTTTTCTTTGGTGCTTCGCTTGTTTTGGGCGGCTTATCCTCGTACATCATGCCCATTTTTCTGCGTAATGCTGCCAATTCATCCTCTTCTTCTGCTGGTTCTTCGGCTATTGTTGCTGCTGGTTCCTGCTCTTCTTCCTCGACTTCTGCTGGTTTGGTAGCTGCTTTATTCTTTTTTTGTGCCGGGCGTGTTCGTGTAGTTGTTGGTCTTGGACGTGATTTAACTTCAGGGTTTTTTATGACCCTTATTTCAACTTCCTCTTCCTCTTCGTCATCAAAATCATTATCTGGTTCTTCGCGATCTGCTAATCGTTCAGGCATAGGGTCTGGTTCAGATTCTTCTGTGTCGTAATGTGTGTTACTGAAGAGTTTTTTCATTTTTGCCAATTCATAATCATCTTCAGTCTCCGGTTTATTTATATCGTTATAACGCTCTTTCAAAGAACGCAAACGATAATCGTCTTTTACTGGTGCTTTCCTAGTCAGTGGAGCTCGATATTCTGGTGGAGGAGCAACGGGTGTTTCTTCTTTTTTCACCGGCTTTTCTTTAGGCAGCTTTGCTACTTTTGGAGTCTTTGGAGTTCGGGGCGGTTTTGGTGCCTTGGCTTCTTTTTTCTTCCGGGCTTTCTCTTCTTCATAAAAACTGGATCGAGGTGCTCTGAAATTATCGCTATATCTTTCTCTTTCAGGAGGGCGTGTAATGGTTTTTGTATTAGAACGTTCTTCATCCAACATAGCCAAATCCTGCTCCAATGATGCTAGTTTTTTCTTCAATGCTTCTACCTCTGGGGAAGGTGTATATTCTTTTTTCTGTGGATTAATCTGAGCAATAATTTCAGGATCATCCCCATCATAATCAATTTCTTCTACGACATTAACTTGTTCCCTTACGGGGAAATAACCAGATATTTCGGGTAAAGCTTCAGGTTCTTTACTGTCAGAAACAACCATTTGATAATCGCTGTTTTCGGCTAAAGGTTGACCTGTTTCAGCATCTACCAGACGGGCTTTTACCAGCGTAACGGGTTCTGGCTGGACTTCCTTTGGTAGTCTGATGCGGTATAAATTTGACATTAAATTGGGTGAACCAATATCTGAAGAAAAATAAGCATACTCGCCCGATGCTGGAACGGTATAATTATAGTCATTGCCATTCGTATTGATTTGTTTGCCCAGGTTTAAAGGTTTCGACCATTTTGTCCAGGTATTGTCTAGTCGGCGCGACATGAATACATCCAATCCACCATAGCCAGGATGCCCTTCCGATGAAAAGTAGATGGTTTTATTGTCTGCCGCAATGAAAACACTGGCTTCCATGCCTTTGGTATTGATAGTTGTTCCCATGTTTTGTGGTTCTGTCCAGGAACCATCAGCATATTTGAAAGATACGTATAAATCTCTATCGCCTTCTGTGTCATTGCGTTCTGCTGCCATGACTATAACTCGCTGGTTGACACTGACATGGTAGCCCACAAAAGGGCTTTTGTTGTACATGTTTTTAATGTCTAGCGCTTTAGGTTTTGACCAGCCATATGGCGTTTTGCGAGAATAGGATACCCCATCTTGCTTAATATTTCCTTTTTTGCTGTATTGACCAGCCAGATATAGTGTCCGTCCGTCTGGACTTACTGCTATTACGAAATTATGGTTGTCATTATTCAGTGGTCCGCCCATATTGCCTGCCAGGCTCCAGCGTCCATTTGGTTGGCGGTAACTAACGTAAATGTCGTCTTTGTATCTGTCGAATGGGTCTTTATGTTTCGTATCAGGAATATTGTCTGGATGGTATTTTCGAGCAAAAAACAAGGTTTGTCCATCGGGAGAAATGATCGGCAGACGCTCTGCATAGGCAGAATTGACATTATTACTTAAGCGTTCTGCTGGCATGACTGCTTCTGCATATTCAATGGTATTGATCTGAGCTAGACTTTGTAAGTTAAAAAAAGCCATACAGCTCGTCAGGAAAAGTAGTTTTTTCATGTCTAGTTTTACTTTGCTACAATTTAAGCATTTTTTTTTAAGTAACACTTACCCAACGTTTAATGAATATAACCCTGTCTTTGAAAATGAATACCCTAACATTATTTACCAATAACAATAAAACTATGTACAAAAATCTTTTGCTTTTGCTCATCTTCTCTTTGCTTCTTTTAGCATGTAATAAAGATGAACACACCGACCCTGTTTCATCTCAGGTAGATTTAGTTAATCTGGAAGTCGGACAAAAATCGTTTTACAGGTCTTACAAGGCAACCTGTAGTGATGGTATCTCGGATTTTGCCTGGCGTGGGACTACCCTGATATTGGAAGTTACCGAAAATGATGGGCAATTATTCTTCGAAGAATCATTTACAGATGATTCTGCCATTAATATACCCCCGGTAAGTTATCCGGTCACAGTTATTGATGGAGGTATTCTAATCCCTGATCGTGATGAGTCCTTGCTATTTTATTTTTATGCTAATGATACCATTCGCCTTAATCCGGAACACGATGTAATCCTGGAGCAGGACGGTTGTTTTGTCATTCAGGATAGTACTCCTTTTGTCGGTAATGACATCGGAACAATTCCTTTATTTCAGGTAGGAGAAGTTCGGGAAACGAATAAAACAATAGTCTCTTGCGAACCTTTTGCACAGCTAGATGGCTATCTCATCTACGACAATCATCTTCGTGTCAGTCATGTGATTTATATGGATGTTTTTGATTCAACGGTGTCCGGCTGGCATTTATTGGAATAATTTAAATATGCCCTATACCCCGATATAAAAGAACCCGATTTTTTGAATTCAAAAAATCGGGTTCTTTTATAATCTGAAATGCCTAATAACTTATGTCATTATCTTAGCATTATTCTTTTTTCTGATCCTGATCCTGATCCTGTTCTTTTTCTTTTTCTTCTCCAGTTTCTTCTTCGGTTTCCTTTTTCTTCTCTTTTTCCTCTTTGTATAGCTTAACGTTATTAGCTACAGGTCCTTTAGGTCCTGATCCTATTTCAAAGACGACTTTATCTCTTTCTCTTACTTCTTCGAGAAGGCTGTCTATATGTACAAAATAATCTGTTTTTCTTGTAGACTCTTCAATAAATCCATAGCCTTTTTCTTCATTGAAGAATTTGACATAACCTATTTTTGTGTATCTTGATTCACCAGAACTGGTACTCTTGGGCACGCCAATTTCAATATCTTCAGCATTGATTTTTTTCTTTTTCGATAAGTCGGGCGGGGTTGTTGTCAGATTTCCATCTTCATCTACATACATAAATTCTTGTTGCTTAACACCGCTTTCTTTTCTGTGTTTCTTCTTTTCTGCTTTGTCTTTTTTTCTTTTTCTTCTCTTTTTCTCTCGTTCTTTTTTATTGAAACTATCTGCCATTAAAAACTAATTTATTAAAACGTTAATTGATGTGCTACCGTCAAAATCAAGCAAATAGTTTGGCTGTCAAGCTACTTAATTAAGTTTGAGAATAACTTTTATTGTTACAAAGTTAGTCACTTTGACTCATACTAGAACACATTTCTTGAAGTTTCAGTTCATATTTTAATAAAAAATGATAACGAACTTCCATTTTCTGCTATAGTAATAGTGAATGTTTTACTGAATATTCTTCAAATCACAGTCAAATTTTCACACAATATAAAACTATGTCAATTATGAAAAATTTCATGTTTTATCCAGCCAGTCAATCGCATATTTCCATAATTTTTGCTTCTTAAGGGCTCGAACCTACGTTAAAAAAATATTGAAAAATTGAATTGGAACTTGAATTTATTTACCTTTGCGCATGGAAAAATCAGCTACAAATAAATTCCTGGGCGAAGGACTTACCTTTGATGACGTTTTACTCGTTCCTGCCTATTCACAAGTTTTACCAAGAGAAGTTGACATTAGCTCACAACTGACCCGTAATGTGCGCTTGAATGTTCCTATTTTATCGGCTGCGATGGATACAGTTACGGAGTATCGCCTGGCTATTGCTATTGCCCGTGAAGGGGGTATGGGTATTGTTCATAAAAACATGAGTATAGCTGCTCAGGCTGAACAGGTTCGACGGGTAAAACGCTCCGAAAGCGGGATGATCCTTGATCCTGTTACGTTGAAGGCCGATGCGACGATTGGTGATGCACAAGGGCTAATGCGTAAGTATAAGATTGGAGGTATTCCTATTATTGACAGTGGTAATCACCTGATCGGTATTCTGACGAATCGGGATTTGCGTTTTGAAACCAATGTTAAACGTTCTGTAAGAGAATTAATGACTACTGATAACCTGATTACAGCACCTGAAGGCACTAATCTGGATCAGGCAAGAGATATTTTACAAAAACATAAGATAGAAAAGCTTCCGGTTGTAGATGATAAAAAACGCCTGGTAGGGCTGATTACTTATAAAGATATTATGAAGCTGATCGACTACCCTAATGCTTGTAAAGACAGTTATGGGCGTCTGGTTGTTGGTGCGGCTGTAGGTGTTACGAATGATATGATAGAGCGCATCACAGCGCTAACAGAAGTGGGTGTTGATGTGATTTGTATAGATACTGCACATGGTCATTCACAAGGGGTGTTGGATGCTGTAAAACTAGCCAAGGAAGAATTTCCTGATTTAGATGTTATTGGAGGTAATGTAGCAACGGGTGCTGGTGCGAAGGCGCTGGTGGATGCCGGAGTAGATGGTGTAAAAGTCGGTGTAGGTCCAGGTAGTATTTGTACGACAAGGATTGTAGCTGGTGTCGGTGTTCCTCAATTGTATGCAATTTATGAGGCTGCCAGAGCAATTAAGGGTTCTGGAGTGCCGATTATTGGTGATGGAGGTATTCGTTATACAGGAGATATTGCGAAAGCTTTAGCGGGCGGAGCAAGCACAATTATGGCTGGTTCTTTGTTTGCAGGTGTAGAGGAATCGCCCGGAGAAACGATTATTTACGAAGGAAGAAAGTTTAAGGTATATCGTGGAATGGGGTCATTGGGTGCTATGCAAAAAGGCTCAAAAGATCGCTATTTTCAGGATGTAGAAGATGATATTAAAAAACTGGTTCCTGAAGGTATTGAAGGGCGAGTCGCTTTTAGAGGCACCTTAGCTGAAGTGATGGTGCAATATACGGGCGGATTACGTGCAGGGATGGGGTATTGTGGGGCAAAAAATGTAGAAGAAATGCAAAAAGCACAATTTGTTAAGATTACTGCTGCCGGTGTACATGAAAGCCATCCGCATGATGTTACGATCACTAAAGAAGCGCCGAACTATAGTCGTCGATAAGTGGTAATATTTTTATGCATTATTATCTCATTATACTAATTTTCATCTTTCAGGCTTGTACTGTAGCGAAGCCTCGCCCTGTTGAGCAAACCGTAGAGGAATGTGTACATTTTCCCAATGAAGGAACTTTTGCTTATGGTCAACTAAAAACATCGGATTTTTCCAAAGCTTATCTGCACACCCGTCTTCATGACAGGGATTGCTATCGCAAATGGAAAAGCGATAAGTATTTGGCAATGGATGCACTTAAGGAGAGATTGGATGGGCAAAACCTGAAAAAATTACAAAAATTTATGGGGCAGGCTGATACGATTCTGGATGCCCGTTTACTGGATCAGGATGTTCGTATTCGAGATCAGGTTTTCCAGAAGGCTGTTCCTGCTATCAAAGATCATCCTGAATTATCTTATCATATCTATTTCTGGCGAGACTGGCATGATTATCTCTATTTTATAGTAGAGAAAGAACTGATTAAAAAAGCGGAGTGGTATATGGCATTTGAATAACTGCTATATTTTATCCTCATTCCTAATCAATACAAGGTCATGAAAAAATACATTTTATCCCTGTTTGCTGTTTTACTGATAGTTTTCCAGGTTTCTGCACAGAATCTGACAGGCATATCGACTGTTTGGAGTGATGACTTTAGCCAATGGATTGTTTATACTGAGGATGGCGAAGGAGAATTGAAGGTACGCTGGGGAGATGATTATTCAGAATGGGATTATTATGTTGATGAGATACATGGAACGATAAGACTCAAATGGAAAGATGATTTATCAGAATGGGAAATTCGTAGTGATGAAGGTGAATATATTACTGCTCGCACACGATTTCCACGTGACCTAAGGCAGTGGCGTATCACAAACAATCAGAGAGCAATTAATTTTAAACCCGTCTGGGGGAATAATATGAATGAGTGGAAAATGACGCATCCTAGCTATGGCACATTATATATGCACACTAACTGGGCAGATGATATTAGAGAATGGCGGATTGTTGATGATACACAAGAACTATCTGTTCATCAAAAAATGGCGATGGTTTTTCTGGCTGTGTATCATAGCTCTATGCCTTATCATCCGATGCGCTAATCCATAATCTCAAATCTAAATAATTAAAAACTCTTTTTTCTCCTGGCGATTGAGCGAGTTGATTGATCTCATTTTTAAAATCGTTAAGAAGCAGCCTTTTTTCTGACTTATTAATACTGTTGATTTGTTTTCTGAGGAACCGAAATAATGTTTTTTCTGTGGCATAAATGGCTCTTCTGGCTCTTAAAAATTTAGGGGTTGATAATAGTAGAGATTCCAATAACGAATAGTTTTTTAGCTCATAGTGAATTAATAAATTAAGGATGCGCGCAAAATAAAATATTTCTTTGACTACATCTTCTTTGGAGTCGTTGATGATATGATTATTCCATTTTAGTGCCTGGTTGTAATCACCATTTTGAAAAAGTATATAAGCAATCAGGTAATAGAAAGTAATACGATGATGCTTTTCTATTTTTTTCCCAAACTGCTCTAGCCCTGCTTCAATTTCTGGTACCCATTCCACTGCTTTTTCAAAATCCTGTTGGCTTAAACTCCAATTGATAAGTAACAAATACCGTTGCCTGAAAACTCGAGATTCTATATTTTTAATAGATCTGAACTCTGGTCGTTTTGGTATCATAACCAGTCGGTCAATGCCTTCCTGAAGTATATCATATTTTCCAATAACGAGGCTGTCAATTAAGAGGTTGTTTAAGGTGGCAATGTAGCGTTCGGCAAAGAGTCTTAAAAAATGTGGTTTAGCTTCCAGTAAGTCTAAGAATTGCTTATTCATTTCATAAGCTCTTTTTACATGACCAAGCATGAATTGATAAGTAGCGTTTGCCTGATAGAAATAGAGTTTGCTTTTAAAGTTTGTTGCTAAAGAAAAATTTTGAAGCTTAGGGTTTTGAATCAGATTGTTGAGGTGCTCTTTTTGTTCTTCTGTTTGACTTTTTTGAAAACGCATTTGAAAGTGAGCGATCTGACGAACTAAATACCAATATTCATTGGTGTTTTTTAATTGTTCCAAACTGTTTGCTTCAACACTGAATAGTCGATGGATCGCACTGTCGTCTTTTACCTTGGTTTGTTGGCGGGAAAACAATTTCTTTTCTATGCTGCCCAACAGAATTTGCAATTCAAATAATTCATATTGTTCCACTATCTTTTCCCCTTTTCTCAACTCTCTGCCCGCAGCTCGAAATAAACCTTTTTCTATCAACACATTTGCTGCAGCAATCTTTTTAAAGACCTTATCCTCTTGCTTTTTTTGACCAAAATTCGTCAGGGATCTGAGCAATAGCTCATATAGATATTGTTTGTTGACCGAAAGGTGTTTCAAAAAATTAGCTCCTCTATGATCCTTAATCAGTTGTTCTTCATTAAATGTTTTCTGAGCTATTAAGGCATCCATTAATTGAATATAGTCCTTTTCCCCTGTTCCAGCCTGTACTTTTACATATCGTTTCTCTGATTTTGTAAGTGTATGTATCAGGTCATATAAAAATGTTGAAGAAGTTTTCATTTATTTTTACGGTTGAAACCTTGTTTAAAATAAAATTAATGCTTTAAAATATGGTGTTTTTTTAAGTTAAAGTAATTTTAGAAACCTTATTATAAGGATATTTTCTACTTGAGTAGGCAAAAGTTTAACTATAATTTTGTAGCATAATTAATCATTAAAGAATGAGTTCGCAGTCATTATTCTTTGTTAACTTATTCTGTTTTAAATTTCTCAATCACTAACTATGAATTTTCTGAAATTTGCATGTTCGTTTGCTCTAGTTGTTGTATTACAATTCTCGCTAAGTGCGCAGGACTGGACTTCTCATAAGAGCCAGCAAAAGATCAATGATCTGGTAGATACCGGGAGTGAATTACTCATGGCTACTGATGCGGGCTTGGTGGTGATGAATAAGACTACGCTGGAGAAAACAATTTTTGATAAAAGCAATTCTAGTCTCAGCAGTGATCATATCCAAACGATTACTAGAGATGCTGCCGGGAATATCTGGATCGGGACTTATGACTTACAATTGGCACTTTTCAACGGGACAGATTTTCAAGATATTATGACTCCGCAAGGTGCTGATCCTTCAACTACTCTGCTTTTCGACTTGAAAATTGCGCCTAATGGCGATTTTTGGCTGGGAACTTCTGCTGGTGTTTTTCATAAACAAGGACAAAACTGGTCGCTCTATGACCAAGATGAATTCGGCTTTTTCTTTGAAGTCTGGGATATTGAGATTGATAATGATGGGGTTGTTTATGCGGCTGCAGCCAATGTACACAAATTTGAAAATGGAATGTGGTCGAATATTTCGGATAATACAGGTTTATTTGCCTATGCGGTTGCCGATCTATTTTTGGGTAGCGCAGGAGATCTGTATTTTTTCGGAGGAGAATCACGACTTGGTCGCTATGATGGTCAGCAGTGGCAAGAATACGATATTTCTTCTGTTACCATAAGTGGCTTTATAACTGAATTAAGGCTGAAGTTTGCCGAGGATACAAATGGGAATATATATTTTAATACACCGAAGAATGGTATTCTTAAATTGGTCAATGACATATGGGAACAGGAAACAGCTGCACAGATAGAAGCCTTTGATAACAAAACTTCATATTTCCATATTGATGGTGAGGACAATTGGTGGCTTAGTCGCAATATTCACCTTTCGGTAAATAGAAACGGAACACTCGAATCCACGCTGATCGGTAATACTTCAATAGAAAGCAATGCTATTCGCAAAGTACGGAAAGCAAGTAATGGAGATATGTATTTCCTGACCTCCTCTGATTATAATATTTCTATCTTAGAAACGGACGGTAATTGGTCTTCCTTATCATTACCAACAACGACTATACCTTTCCCCGCTTTCACAGACCTTCTTATTCTGGGAGTTAATGATATTTGGTTGACTTCTTCCCTGGGGCTTTATCATTACAACGGCAGCGAATGGACATTTAACAGTCTTGATTATTGCAAAGGTCTTGCAATGGATAGTCAGGGGAAAATCTATGCGCATACAGATGATAAAATTTACATCGTAGATAATGGTGCGATCACGGAATACAATACAAGCAATTCTCCAATGCCTAGCCTTGATATAACCGGACACGGCGTGGATGCTAACGACAATTTATGGATAGCGTTTTCTGATTATGGGGGAAGTGAAGCTGATATAATTCAAAAAGTATCTGCCGATGGTAACTGGACAACATACGCTGAAACAAACTACCCTGCGATCGAATTCCCATATGGAGATTTTTATTTTGACAATGATGGTCATGTCTGGATACCTGCTTACGATCTAGGTGTTATTAAATTTGATGGCACCAATTTTACGAATCCATATCTGGACAATATAGGGAGTATTACAAATACCAAAGTTTTCTCAATGGAAGAGGATGCAGACGGTAAATTGTATTTCTCGAATCCACGTGGCGTCACGACTTTGCAGGATGGCGTATGGGAAAATCTTAGTATAGAAGAAGTGCCTCAGAATGCTGTTAATACTTCAGCTATACAATTTGATGATGAAGGTGATTTGTGGTGGGCAAGTAGTTTTTATGGTGTGTTTGAATATACGCCAGAAACGACGACTTCTGTTTTTTCAGACATCGAAACCACTATAGATTTTACCATTTTTCCCAATCCTGCCAGCACTTATACCACGCTCAATTTTACCATTGAAGAGCCTGCAAATGTACATACATTTATTTATAACCACCTTGGTCAGGTAGCCTTGAGTCGCGATCTGGGACAACTGCCTGCTGGTGATATTTTACAAACCATTGATATAGCTCATTTGCCGAAAGGCACCTACATTATACAGGTACAAATTGACAAGGAATCTAGCGTAAAAACAATCATTATTCGGTAAGGAATTAATCAAAGAACATGATGAAAAAAGTAATTATATTATTCATAGCACTGCTTTATTGGGGACAAGGAACAGCCCAAATAAACTTAGAACAAGCCATGCCTGGCCCAGTATTTCAAGATGCAGATGTAGGCTCTATGGCCTTTGGAGATATAGATAATGATGGAGATAATGACCTTATGGTTACTGGAAAAGGAGGACCAGTATTGTCTACGTTGTATATCAATGACGGAGCCGGTAACTTCACAGAAGCAACAGGGGCAGCATTTCTAGGTGTTTTTTCTGGCACGGTTGGTTTTGAAGATGTGAATAACGATGGGTTTCTGGATTTATTAATTACAGGAAGTACTACTGGAGGAATTCGAACTGTTAATCTTTATTTAAATACAGGAACAGGTGGTTTCACGCTTTCGCAGAATACACCTTTTGAACCGAGTAGCGGTGGCGACTTTGCTTTTGCTGATGTGGATAATGATGGGGACAAAGATGTGATCATGACTGGTTATGACGTGAATGGTAACGGGTTTTCTACCTTATACCTGAATGATGGAACGGGTGCCTTTGCCGAAGTAACAGGAACTCCATTTCAGGGATTAAAAAATGGTTCTGTTGAATTTATTGATATAGAAAATGATGGTGATGAAGATGTCATATTAGCCGGATTGAATAATAATGATGTCTTATCGACAGCGCTATTTACCAATGACGGTTCAGGTAATTTTACACTGGTACCCAACACTCCATTTCCGGGTTGTGATGGAGGCGATATAGCTATTGGAGACTCCGATAATGATGGCGATCTGGACATTTTACTAAATGGTGGCACCAGTAATATAGGCGAGATAACAAATCTTTATATCAATGATGGTACAGGTTCGTTCAGCCTCTCTGCCAACACAGTCTTACCAGGAACAACAGTTGGAGTATCTGAGTTTGCCGATTTTGACAATGATGGTGATCTGGACGTGATTATTATAGGTGCTGGTGATGGCGTTATATCAAATATCTACGAAAATCAGGGTGCGAATACTTTTGTTTTGGCAGATGAATTAGTGGCGGCCTATCTCGCTAGTGCAGCCATTGGCGATATCGACGGAGATAATTATATTGATGTAATCATTGCAGGAACCTCATTTTCCTCCCCTACCAGAGGCACCAAGACGTACATGAATCAAGGAATGAGTACCAGCGAAGTCAATTTGTTTTTGGAAGAAAATCAAATTACCATCTTTCCTAATCCAACACAAGGTTCGTTTAAAATAGAAGGCTTGACAGGAGCCTACACGATCCAAATATTAGATATGACAGGTGCGATGTACCAGGTTTTAAACACTTCTTCAAGTAGTATTACATTAGATATTACCGACCTGCCGGCTGGTATGTATTTGATCCGTGCAGAAAGTAAAGCGAACGATAGGGGCTCTGTTCAGAAGATATTGAAGCAGTAGGGTGAAGAAACGCAGTTTTATATACTATGGTCAATGATTGATAGCTGTAGGGTGCTTTGCCTTGCAGCTTTTTTTATCCAAACTCAACCTCAAAATACAAGCCTTTCAATTGAATTCTCCATAAATATTTCCAGAGAGTAATTTCTGATTGAGAGTGTCTCCTGCCGGAGCATAGGTTGATCCATGATGATATTCGTATCTGGCATCACTTTCACGTTCTTGTTGAAGATATTTTTAAATGGATAGTGAGAATATTATGTAAAGTTTGGATAACTACCTTGGACCAATAAAACGATCTCCATTAAAGTGAATCATATGGGAAGGTTCCGTAGCAATCCATACTTCCGATTCCCAAGCTATATCAGCTGAAAATTTTCTAAAATCATTTCTATTCAAAAATGCAGTAACATAAATTACTCCACAGTTTGTGTTTGAAATCAATTGTTCTAGTATGTGAATTCTTTGATTACTAATTGGTCCGTGTGATGTTACGGCTTTAATTAGATATAGCCATTGCTTTTTACTATCAAAAAGTACAACGTCGGGAAGCTTTGTGTGTGATTCTTTGCTTATGTCAATGCCAATTTTATTTAATTTTTCAATTTCAATGTGTAAATATTTATCAGCGGTATCTCCAATATAAAGAACTTCAGTTCCTTGAGCAAAGTGTTTACGAAAAGAACCAACAACTCTAGCTTGTAATTCATTATGGGCTCCAGCTGATAGGTGAATTTCAGTTCCTCCAGGAAGTAATAATTTAATTTGCTGATGCAGTGTTTTTCTTTTATACCTTCGATTTCTTATTTTACTACTTTTTATGAATTGCTCTACTGAAGTATCAAAATTAGAGTTGCCAAAAAGCTTAATCACTTCGAGAAATTCAGGTATTAAAGAATAGTGATTTTTACTACTATTTGTGGGAATTGACGGATCATCTGCATTTTTCTCAACTATTCCAAGCTGAATAAACGTATGAATATCGTTTCTACGGATAGTTTCTCTGGAATTCTCAGCATACTTTTTTTGAAATTTTTCTGCCATAAATTGCATGATTCCTGGATAACCTCTTCCTTTTTTGTTACCGACAATTCCTAATCTTGGATTTGTAGAGCTGACCCATTTGTCATTGGGTGTAATATTTGCGAGTGCTAATAAAACCAAGGCAGACCTTTCATTTAAAACATTATCTGGGGCATGTAGTGATTTTAATATTAAGGTTGCGTCTTTAATTCGATTACTCATACAGTAACGGGTTCAGTTTTATCAGAGAACACAATTGAAGAAATATATTGCTCATCTTCTACAATAGATTTATCTTCTTTAAATTGGGCGCCTAAAAAAATAATTTTCTCAAGAGAAGGAATAGGCATATTTGACATTTCAGTTGATGAAACATTTACATTACCATTAATCATTCGGAAATAGCGGTCATATATACTAGAATTAAATAATACACATAAACCATAGACTAAATCGTCAGATAGTTCACCATTCGTTCGATACATGAAATTAGTTTTATTTTCAAAACCAATTTCATTGAAATCATATTCTCGGGCAATGAATGGAGCACAAATGATTCGTTTTTTATCTTCTTTTGCACTGAACCTACGTTGTAATACATAATTCTGTGAAGGAACAAGTATTCTGGGATTTATTCTATCAATAAATTGAGGCTTTTTATCTTGAATGACAGGCCATTTAAGTGCATATTGTGAAATATTAAAATTCCATATTAAAGGGACATTAAATCCACTTTTATTGTCATTTTTTAAATTATTCTTAGACCTAAATGCGACTACTCTACCTGTTGATACTTTTATTGAGTGGCTTGACAATCTGAATTTTAATTTCCTTAATGATTGTATGAGTTCAAAATCATCACTATTTGTCGGGAGGTGTAATATTTTATGATTTGATTCGAGGTCAATTAGATCTGTAATTTGGTACTTAGAAAAAGTATTTTGTATTTTCAGATCTTTGATACCTTCCGAGATACTAATTTTAGTTTCAACACCTGCTTTATTATTAGCCTTAAAAATAATAGTTTCTTGCAATACTTTATCTTCTTTAAAAGCTTCTGTCCTTGATTTGAATAGATGAATGCGCTTTAATCTGCTTTCTTTAAATAAGAATTCTCTAAGAGATTTAAAGTACAGACCGGAAGAAAAACTACGAGGTACAATGAATATGGTATCACCAGAAATCTTGGTAAGTTTAATTCCCATGGCTATAAATCCAGCATATATATTAGTTATTCCTTCCAACAAAAAGGAACTTGCCTTTACATTCTTATCTCCTTTATTTAATTTAAAATATGGGGGATTAGAAATTACGTAATCATAACTTTCTTCACAGTCAGGATAGTTCTCATTAGCCCATATTAGGAAATTATCTCCGTATAAGTTGTAATTAATTATAACATTATCTTCAGCATAATACTTTATTAGATATTCCAGATTATTTTTTAATACCTCGTGTATAGCCTCGTCAATTTCAAATAAATCAATGCTTATATTTTTTACGCCCAATTTAACGAGTCGTTCTACTAAAGCACAACTAAGAAGTCCATGACCAGCTCCAGGATCGCATATTTTTATAGGGGTTTCTGGAGCTTCATCTACTAACGAGGCCATAAAGCTTGCTATAGCGCAGGATGTAAAATATTGTCCTAAAGCTTTCTTATGTTCTTTACTTTTATTTGACCCGTATTCTAGTCCTTTGTTATGAGCAAATTCAGTAGGTGTCATACTTATCATTATTTATCCCCAATATACAACATTTTGTTTGTGTGGTTTTAAATTTTATAAATGAAATAGCCTAATGGAAGGGCTTACAACTGATCAGCAACCTGCCTGAACACATACCACCAATTCACCCGCTCGGCTTTCAAAGGTTTTTCTTTATCATTCATCAACACGATGATTAGGTTCTTTTTAGGGTTGATGTAAATATGTTGTTTGTACAATCCGATCGCCATAAAATCGCCGTATTCTTTCAGTCCGATGTGCCAGCAATAATTATAATTATAACTACTCCCATGTGTAATGTTTCTTTGGATAGATTTGTTAAAGCGAAACCTGCCCAAAAGGAGAATAGGGTGATGGTAAGGATTGTCTGAAATATGATTTGACTGACTTTCTGGCTCATAATGCCTATTTAAATTTCAGGATGAATTTTTTTTCTTTGCAACTCTTTTGGGTGCTCCATTCCTTTTTCATAATGTTCCGTTGCAAATACCATGTATTCATTGTGTTTAGCAGTGTTCGCAACCTTTGTTGGTACGCAAGATGCAACTAGTAAAACCAGGAATGTTATTTTGACTAAGTTATTCATAATGAAGTTGTTTTGTTTCTTGGAAATTTGCTCCTATTCCGAGGTATATCAAGTCCAAACTATCACAAATTATTGACTAATTTATACTTTTATTGTTTTTTGCTTGTCGTTATTCTATAATCCACAACTATCGATCTGAATCATTACATCAGCCCCTTGCATGGTTTCAAAACCAGCTTGCAGTTTAATACAAGAGCCTGCTTCCATGTTTACAATTTCAGGATTAGCAATAGTTGTACTGCTTGTCAAGGTATCTTTAGCACTGTAGCAACCAGTTTCCAGACTAGTCTCATCAATATCAACATTTCGGAAAACCTGATTGAGTGCCATAGACATTTTTATCCACTGATCACTACTTGCTCTTAGTTTGCTATATTCCTGTTCAAGATGAAAAAAGCGCCCGGAGTTAAATGCAGCGGAAACCGTACATGGATTAGCACTTCCGTTTGTATAACGACCCTGTGTGTTGGTGCTGCCAGATAGGGGCAAAGAAGGCGTGATATGTTCTAGGCCATGAAGCAAACTGGTATCAATATTGGACAAAGCCATCCCCAGTTCGCTCAACTTATCCTCGCCTATAGGCTGCATGGAAGTACCATTGCTCATAATGATATGTGGCAAACTGGAATTCCAGCTAAAACCATGCAGTTGTATGGTGTACACATCAGGAATTTTATCGTATAAAAACTGGTGAGTGATTTGGAAGATTGAATTGACATTGTGCGCCATATCAGATATTCGATAGGCTTCAGAATTGCCACAGGAACTAGTCGTACCCGAACAGCTTGTAAAGGTCGGACTATTGCATCGGTGTGTGCCTGCCAGCATAAAAAAAGCAGCACCTACATTTTCAAATACAGAAGCTCCTTGTTTGCCAGTATTCGAGTCGTATTTAGGATGTGGCGATTGGATGACTAAATTAGTTTGACAGGAATATGGATTGAATACATAAGTACCCCAGTAGTTACCATTTATAGCTTTTGTTTGCAAAACATAATAAACCTCTCCGTAAGTATCATCAGTAAATTCGATCAAGTCGTAATTTAATTGAGAAGCAAGGCTGGTGGCTGTTGTGAAATCTTTTTCCCATAGAGATTCCAGCATTTGCTCCCAGGTAGACATCTCCGTGATATTGGGTTCCACATAATTATTTCCGCCCGATCCAGGCATTGCATTGATAATGCCATTGAGTTTTTGGTATAATTCCCCGCTTTCTATCAGAGATTGTGAATAACATGTGGAAATGGTCAGGCAAAAAAGGAAAAATACTGTTATTAGCAGGTGTTTTTTCATTATTTTAATTTTGTTTTTTGCTATGGTATCTTGTTGAGTCCATAAGCCTTGTGAAATCATGCCCATCAATATTATAATCAATCCGAGTCTGATCATAGCAAAATGAATTTGTTATGCCTTTTTACAAATTTACAAAACAAAGTCAAGCTTTGCGATTAAAAATTGTGCTAAACCCCGACGAGATACCGGATCAAGTCCGGTATGACGGTTCCTTTATGGGTTTTCATTTTAATCGTACAGGTCGAACAGAGCTGTAGAAAGCTATATCCCGTTTTTCGATATTATTTCGGATGATACACCCTCTTCGCTTTCTCCTTGATCTTGTCCAAATCTAGTTCTACGTTTTTGACCTGCTTATTGACGAACATGTCCATTTGGTTGTCATAATATGGGCTGTCAGGGTTGGAGCTATTGCCAAACAGGTTGATGGTTTTTAAAGATTCGAGTCCATCTTCTCCATATTGAGCATACATGATATAAGTGTCCTAAAGAAAAGGCGGAAAAAAATAGAGTAACTAAAAAAGGATATTTCATATAGTATTTATATATTGTCGTAGAAGCTATTTGAAAACCTTTTATTTATGTTTTCGTAAGAATAGGTAGCTACTCGTGGTAAATAATGCGTTTGTATGGAGGCTCTATGGCATAGAATTTCAAATATAGGTATAGGGGAACATTTGAGTTCTGGAAAAGAATATCGAAGGATACGGCTATTGAATCGTTTTGCTTTGGTTATTTGTTCTACGGTAATTGTTGCATTTGTATATCAGTTTGTAGAGTATCAGATCATCAAAAATGAATTTGAATCTAGTTTTACAAGAGTCTATTGAAAACTTAGGTGCACAAATTTCAAGAGTAGATGCTATTATACAAGTTGAACACTTGCCTGTAATTACAGGACATAAAAACTATTTAATCCAGTTGTTTCAAAACATTATCAGTAATGGTATTAAATATCAACCCGAAGGTCAGCAACCTACGATTAAAGTTAGTAATAAACAAAATACTGCTAATACCGTAATTACTATTAAGGATAATGGAATCGGAATCGAAAAAAAACACGAGGGTTCCGTTTTTAATAGTTTTACACGTTTGCACTCACATGATGAATATGAAGGTTCTGGAATTGGACTGGCTACCTGTAAAAAGATCATGGATATTCATAAGGGCAATATTGAAATTAAAAGTGAGCCTGGTATGGGGACAGAAGTCATTATGTATTTTCCTTTATTCGTCTGAGTGCATGTCTAATGCTCCGAATTGTTTTCCTAAAAGCATATTCTCTAACGATCTCAATATTTTCAATATTAGTCTTTGATTGAATGTGAAATATAAGAAAAAAACAAGTCTTTTATTTTGTACCGTTGGCGCCGACTTTATCCAAAGCAAAAACTAAAAACATGCAAAATTTAGAAAATAAATATGATCTTTTACGGAAGCAATCTCTAAAAGGTTTTAGAAAATTAGTTTACAAAATTGACCCAAATAGAGATTATGCTGGAAAGTTTGACTTCATTCCCACAATGGTGTCAAAAGAAAGACAGTTAAAGTGGACAGGATGGTTTGGGCCAAAGTTGGCAAAAAACACGCACGATTTTGTCAGTTTAATGATGATGCAGGGCTATAGAAATGGCTTAAAGCCTTCCACAGATATAAAGGTATTGGATTATGGTTGTGGCTGGGGAAGAATGCTTAGACTGATGCCTTATTTTGTCAATGTTAATAATATCTATGGTGTAGATCCTACTCCTAAATCCATCGAATTATGTCAGGATTATAATGTGCCAGCTCATACAGCACAGATTCCTCATGTTCCAAGCGCTCTTCCTTTCGATGAAAAATTTGATCTGATCTATGCATACTCGGTCTTCACTCACATGAATGATGAGGTTGCTGCCAATGCAATGAAGATATTTAGACAATATATCAAAGAAGACGGTCTGGTTTGTGTAACTATCCGCCCTAGAAACTACTGGGAAGGCAGACCTTCAGGTGGCAATATTAGCCCACAGAAAAAATTAGAGCTATTGGGGAATCATGATGAAAATGGTTATGCTTTCATCTCTTATGCAGAAAACAGACATGGCGGACCAACCAATTGGGGAGATAGTTCTTTCTCTTTGGAATACATAGAAAAAAACTGGAAAGATTGGAAAGTAATTACGGTTGATGTTACGGATTCTGTGCCTCTGCAAAGACTGGTTTTCCTGAAGCCTGTTTAAGGCTTACTATGTATGTTCTCAGAACCTGTTTATTTTTTCTTAAAATAGGCATAGAAATTCAATATAATAGCAGAAGCAGACACGATTGTCATGACTATACTAGGGACAAAGTTGACATGTCCTCCCAAGTCCATGAATAAGAAGTAACCAATACGAAATTACGAAAACAAAGCACATAAAAAAGGGCATTCACAATTTTGTAAATGCCCCTATTATAGTTTTAGATTAAACTTTTACTGCTTCACGACCTGAAGCATGCGCTTGATCTCCGAGTCTTTAAAACGGACGTAATACACGCCTGCCGGATAAGCTGCCAGTGATAATTTTGCTGTATAAACGCCGTCATATCTTACTAAGCTTTTCGTTTGTACCAATTGCCCCATAGTATTGAAAATTTCAAAGTACAGGAATGGGCTTGGACGATTGATACCGCTTACATTGATTCTGAATACACCGTTTGTTGGGTTTGGCAGTACCTCCATAGTTGCACCCGATACAGGATCAATGACAGACACTTCTAAGTCTACAAACACCATTTCTTCGAATTCACAATCATTAGCATCAATAACTAATATAGGATATGTACCTGTAGACAAACCGCTAAATGTCCCGCTGCTTTGTGTTGTATTGCCATTATTAATACTGTAAGAGAAAGGAGGTGTACCACCTGATACAGCGACCATAATAGAACCATCCTCATTGCCGGCACCTGATTCTGAACTTGTAGTGATTGTTGCTGCTAAAGAACTACAATCAATACTTGTACAGAAGTTATTTGTTTCTAGCGAACCGAAGTTAACATTCATGATAGAAGTAAGTACGTTGCCATCAGCATCTACGATTTCATAACCTCCATCAGTTCCTCCCCAGGGAGTACTTTCAAGCCCATCTCCATAAGAATCAAAAATTTTAAAAACATAACAGCTGCTGTCTACACAAAATTCTTCAACAATAAGTGTATTTAATTGTCCAGAATAAGGTCCTCCTGAATACAATACATTTCCACCAAGGTCTGTCAGCTCCCAGCTAGTCTCTCCTGGATAATTATCTGTTAAGAGTTGCAGACTGATGTAGACACCCTGGAGGATAATTTCAAATTCT
Organism: Saprospiraceae bacterium; assembly: GCA_020627965.1. Lineage (GTDB taxonomy): Bacteria > Bacteroidota > Bacteroidia > Chitinophagales > Saprospiraceae > JAHDEO01. Next base: position 42,197 of record JAHDFX010000012.1, read on the forward strand.
TTTTCAAATTCATTATTATCCATGATTTCATCTGCCACACCATTGGGCATAGATACAGTCGTGGTAACGGTATTATTTCCGTCAACTACACCAGTCAATAGAATAGGAACTGTTTCAGAAGCACCAAAAACCAGATTACCTGTCCAGTTGATCGTTGTAAATGCCAGACCATTCAATTGAACATCAATAGTGGCACTGGTCAATGTTTCTGTTCCTAAATTGGTTAATATAAGGTCAGCGGTGATCTCTTCTCCACAATTTTGACCTTCTAAGCCCTCAATATCGGACATAGTGGCATCAAAGCGAGGCAAGTGATATACCAATGGATTTAGCGTGTCATTCAGCGGAGCTGTATCTTCAGGAAGGCTGGTAAATATTTTAAAATTATATTCTCCAATAGAAGACAAGTCAACATCAGTCATGAAGGTGTGCGTATAAATGCTATCTGATGGTAGAGGAGTATTAACACTCTCTATTACTGCGGTACCATTATCAAAAATATACCCTACATCAAAATTGAAAATAGTATCCAAACCAAAATTTTTCACATTAATGGCTACGTCTTCACTGGCTGTCAATAGAGAAGCGTTTGCTGGACTAATTAACGCAACAGGACCAATGTCAATAGTATCTCTGTATAGCTCAAAGGAGACAATTTTGGTTGCCCAGTCACTATTGTTGCCCATATATTCACCCGTAAACCAGAAAGTGCGATCATTGGCAGGATCAAGGCTCATTTGGGAATAGTCCCCATAACGACTCAAAGGGGCTGCGCTAGCTCCTGTAGCAAATTCAAATTCATCAATAGTCATTTCTCCAAGTGGATCACTGACTCTTCTTCCTGTAAAACGAAGACTAGGATAAATTTGCTCACCGGATACAGAATAAGCCAGACCGATATTACCACTTCCATCCATGCAGATACTACTCATGAAACGATGTAGACCATCTTCGGGTGCAAATGTGCCTTCTTGATAGACAGACCAGGCTGGATTAGCCGGTGTTCTGCGTAATTCCATCCAGCGAATACCGGCAAAAATGTCATTAGTAGATGAAGCATTGACTAAGAAATTCAAGACTATAGATTCATGAGAAGTGAAATTGCGGTAGTGTGACTGGTGCATAATCACATTCGCTAAACCAGTAATTCCCCCTCCATTCAATTGGGGAATACAGTCGAAAAAGCCGCCGAACACACAGCCTTGTGTGTCGAAAGCGGCTGTAGGAACATTGACTTCTGTTATCACCGTATTATTAGGATTATTCCAGTCTATCTCCACATTAAAAATATCAATTTGATCCTGTGAAGCTCCTCCCCATGCATCGTCGTTCAGGCGAAGTATCATAGGGGGCATATTGGCTGCCGGAGCGACAGGGCCTGTCCAATTAACGGGAGTCGCTATGAAAGGATTACCTCCAATGTCAGGAATAATAATTCTCTGAATACTCACTACAGGATCATTGTTTAATAAAGCCTGACGATCTATGAAGTAAGTGGGAAGTCCATCTAACTCATTCGTTGTAACACAAATCGCATTTGGCCAAATTGTGTATTTAGGATAATCCGGGAAGTTTGGTGTAGCAAAATTATAAGCATACCAACTGCCCAGCGGGTCTGAAGTTTCTGAAACAGCCACTAATAATTGATTCCCGGAAGGGAATTCTGTCATGATCCATCGGTCAGCCTCATGGTCAAACAAGATAATAGGGTCGCCACCGGAGGAGAAACCAATAGATGACCAGATCGTATTCATGGCAATAGGAGCCGAAACAGTATTCCCTTGCTTGTCAAAAACCTGAAAATAGGTAACATTCACCATTTGAATATAGTAATCATTACCTACTTGTCCACATGGGTCAGGTGGTGTCGCAGCACCCACACTTTGAGGAATACCTTCAATATTAACAAGAGGCTCGACTGGAATACTACGATTTGCATTGATCTCAGATTGACGAACAGGGTCGCCAAAGCGTGGCATAGCGTTTGGGTTGGCAGGTGCTTTAGGGCTGTCTATATCTATAAAGTTAGGAATGAGCCGGTCTTTTTTAATGCCTTCTTCTTTTCAGGAGAGGTTCCAGACAAAGGGACGAGGTCTCTTACTGGTGGAGTTTTGCCTAAAAATTCAGCTTGAGTACTTTGTACTTCTAATTCAATTTGATTTTGTGCTTGTAACCAGGTGAATACAAAAAACACGAATACGCTTAGGGGGATAATTTTTTTCATGGAAATAGTTTTATTATAGTTATATATATCGAACCTTTTTTGGGTTTTAACAGAGAGCCGAAGTTAACAGCCCTTATACAAAACGAAAAAACATTAATGCTTGTTTTATGTGAGGAATAAAAAAATAGGGCATCCGCATTTTTACGGATGCCCTGGAAATATAGTCTTAGGTTAAATATTTACTGTTTCACGACCTGGAGCATGCGCTTGATCTCCGAATCTTTGAAACGGACATAATACACACCAGCAGGGTATGCTGCCAATGATAGCTCAGCTGTATATACGCCGTCGTATCTTACAAGACTTTTTGTTTGTATCAATTGACCTGCAGTATTGAAAATTTCAAAATATAGGAATGGACTTGGGCGATTAATGCCACTTACATTGATTCTGAATACCCCATTCGTCGGGTTGGGTAATACTTCCATAGTTGCACCCGATATAGGATCAACTAGAGATACATCAAAGTCTACCAATACCATTTCTTCATATTCACAACCATTAGCATCAGTGACTAATACAGGATATGCACCAGAAACCAAACCAGTAAATGTGCCATTATTCTGACTTGTTGTTCCATCATTAATGCTATAAGAAAAAGGTGGAGTACCTCCTGTTGCAGAGATCATAATAGAGCCATTTGAATTACCAGTGCCTATTTCAGGGCTGGTAGTAATGTTGACAGATAAAGAACTGCAATCTATACTTGTACAGAAATTGTTGGTTTCCTGAGAACCGAAGTTGACATTGATAATAGATGTCAGGACATTACCAGTATTGTCTAATATCTCATAGCCACCATCGGTTCCACCCCAGGGTGTGCTTTCAAGACCATCACCATAAGAATCGAAAATACTGAAGATATAACAACCATCAGCTACACAGAAATCTTCTGCGATCAATGTGTTTTGCTCTCCTGGATAAGGTCCGCCAGAATACAATACATTACCACCAACTTCTGTCACCTCCCAGGTGGTCTCTTCTGGATAATTATCTGTTAATAATTGCAGGCTAATAAAGGTACCCTGTAAAATTATATCGAATTCTTTTTCAAACTCGTTGTTATCCATCAATTCATCAGCTACACCATTGGGCATAGATACTGTGGCTGTAACGGTATTATTACCATCGACAAGACCAGTCAATAAAACAGGAACTGTTTCAGACGCACCAAAAACCAGATTACCTATCCAGTTGACTGTAGTAAATGCAGCACCATTCAATTGAACATCAATGGTAGCACTGGTCAGTGTTTCTGTTCCCAGATTAGTCAGAATCATATTGGCTGTGATCTCTTCTCCACAATTTTGACCATCCAAGCCTTCAATATCTGTCATAGCGGCATCAAAGCGAGGCAGATGGTATACCAATGCATTTAGCGTGTCATTCAGTGGAGCTGTATCTTCTGGAAGACTGGTAAATATTTTGAAATTATATTCTCCAATGGAAGACAAGTCCGCATCGGTCATAAAGGTGTGCGTATAGGTACTATCCGATAATAAGGGAGTATTCACACTTTCTATTACGGCAGTACCATTATCGAGAATATAACCTACATCAAAATTGAAAACGGTTTCCAAACCAAAATTTTTCACATCAATAGTTACCTCCTCACTGGCTGCCAATAAAGAAGCACTTGCAGGTGTTACCATTGCAGTAGGTCCTATATCAATAGAATCTCTGGATAATTCAAAAGAAACAATTTTAGTAGCCCAGCCATTATTTGCCATATATTCACCTGTAAACCAGAACGTACGGTCATTAGCAGGGTCAAGGCTCATTTGAGCATAATCGCCATAACGATCAAAAGAAGCTGCGCTGCCACCTGTAGCAAATTCAAACTCATCGATAGTCATTTCTCCAAGCGGATCGCTGGCTCTTCTTCCTGTAAAGCGCAGACCTGGATAGATTTGCTCACCAGACACTGAGTAAGCCAAACCGATATTGCCATTTCCATCCATACACATACTGCCCATGAAACGATGTAGACCGTCTTCAGGTGCAAATGTACCTTCCTGATAAACAGACCATGCTGTATTGCCCGGTGTTCTGCGTAATTCCATCCAACGAATACCAGCAATAATATCATTTGTAGAGGAAGCATTAACAAGGAAATTCAGCACCACAGATTCATGAGAATTGAAATTACGATAGTGTGATTGGTGCATGATAACATCAGGCAGACCGTCAATGCCGCCGCCATTTAATTGTGGAATACAATCAAAACCAAAACCGCCCGCTACAGCACATGCGTCTGTATCAAAAGCAGCCGTAGGAACATTACTTTCAGTAACGACAGTATTATTCGGGTTTGCCCAATCAATGTCTACAGTAAAAATATCAATTTGATCTTGAGCTGCACCGCCCCATGCATCATCGTGCAAGCGTAGGATCATAGGGCTCATGCCTGTAGGTGGTGCAACAGGACCAGTCCAATTGACCGGAGTTGCTACGAAAAAACCAGGTGATCCGCCAATGTCTGGTATAACGACTCTTTGGATATTAACGGTCGGGTCATTATTTAATAAAGCCTGACGGTCTATGAAATAACTAGGTAAGCCGCCGCCTTCATTTGTGGTAACACAAATCGCATTTGGCCAAATAGTATATTTAGGATAATCGGGAAAATTCGGTGTTGCGAAGTTATAAGCATACCAACTACCCAGCGGGTCTGAAGATTCAGAAACAGCGACTAATAATTGATTGCCAGAAGGGAATTCTGTCATGATCCAGCGGTCAGCTTCCTGGTCAAACATGATAATTGGATCACCAGCAGAGGAAAAACCAAGGGAAGACCAAATAGTGTTCATCGCTATAGGAGCTGTGACAGTATTACCTTGTTTGTCAAAAACCTGATAATAAGTAGCATTGACCATCTGTACATAGTAATCATTACCAATTTGTCCGCAGGGATCTGGCGGGGTAGCTCCTCCTACGCTTTCGGGCATACCTTCAATATTGACAAGAGGTTCAAGCGGAATACTGCGATTGTTATTGATCTCTGATTGACGAACCGGGTCACCAAAACGAGGTTCTGCATTTGGATTCACAGGCTCTTTACGGGTTCCTCTTCCTACGAAGTTGGGGATTAATTTGTGTTTTTTTAATCCCTTTTTCTTTTCTGGTGAAATCCCTACCAGTGGTACAAGGTCTCTTACAGGGGGTGTTTTTCCCAGAAATTCTGCCTGGGTACTTTGTACTTCTACTTCAATTTTATTTTGCGCTTGTGTCAAAGTCCATGCAAAAATCAGCAGTAAGCATAAGGTAATTGTTCTTTTCATGATAAAATTTTGATAGATGCTCCAATAGGGAGATTAATATAAATTTGTTGATATTGTAAATATATAAATTATTCGTTTGTGACTAGTGGAGGAATAATACAAGATAGAGCGTTCTTTGTATTATACGTTTGGAAAAGAAGAGATATGACAAATGGAAGACAAAAAAAGGCTTATCCGTACGGATAAGCCTTTTAATTTATTTTTCAGGAAAAATTCCTTGATTTTATTGCTTGATGAACTTTTGAGTCATCATAGAATCTTCAGCAACTAATTGTACAAAGTAGAAACCAGCACTTAGGCGGCTTAGATCAATCTGTACACGTTGCAGACCAGTATTTTCATTCAATACTTGCTGATGAACTACTTTGCCATTAATGTCTATCACAGATAATTGTGTTTGAGCAAGGTCAGTAGTTACATAATCAACATTTAAGTAATCATTCGCAGGATTCGGGAATAATGTTAATTCCGAAATTTCAACGAGTGTTGGCTCTTCTTCAGTTTCTCTTAATTCCGGCATATCGTCATTCGGAGCGAAGTTACCACTGTAACAACCAGTTATTAGAACATCATCGATATAAACCCAATCTTGATTACCAGAAGCATCACAACGGAAGCGTATTCTTGTGTTTGTACTAAATGGTCCCTGAATGTTAACAGCATCAAATTCTCTAACACCATTTTCAAATTCATCACCTCTGTTCCACTCTTCTACTGTAGAGTAACTGGTTCCACCATTAGTAGATATTTGTAGCCAGAAATCCTCATTAGAATTATCCATACTAACTGCTATGTAAGTGAAGTCTACAGTGATATCATCATAACCAGAAAGGTTAAGATCGTCAGTAGTCATTTTAGAAGTTGAGCTATTGTCTCTCAGACGAGCAGATCTAGCACTATTGTAAGAGTAAGAAGAACTGAATCTTGCGCAATCAGAGCCACCATCATTCCAAATTCCCCAGCCACTCTCAAAGTCATTAAAGTCTATCTGTTCATCTGTACAGCCTGTAGGAGGGCAAGCTGCGCAATCAGGTCCACCACAGTCAACACCAGTCTCATTACCATTTTGTACACCATCATTACAAGTATAACAAGGATCACAACTAGAGCCACCACAGTCAACACCAGTCTCATCGCCATTCTGAACACCATCATCACAAGTAGGTGCAGGAGCATTACTCAGGCAGAAGTTAGTTGCTTCAGAAGAAGCAAATTCTCCACCAGAAGCTAATGTATTACCATTTTCATCAGTTACAAGGTAATCTCCAACTCCATATGAACAACAGATACCGTCACCGTAAGCGTCGTTAATGGTAAATGTGTAACAACCGTCATTCAGGCATAATTCTTCTACTACTGTAGAACCATCAGGCTGGCTGCCATATGTTCCACCAGAGGCTACTGTAGCACCATTATTATTTGTAATAGCCCAGGTAGTTTCTTCTGGATAGTTGTCAAGATTAATAGTAACAGTTACGCCATTTCCTGTACATGGGCAAGCAGCACAACTAGAGCCACCGCAGTCAACACCAGTCTCGTCGCCATTCTGAACACCATCATTACAAGTAGGCTCAGGAGGACAAGCTGCGCAATCACCACCACAGTCAACACCAGTTTCATTACCATTTTGTACACCATCTGTACAAGTAGGCTCCGCTGGTGTACCACAAGCTGCTGAATTCAGGATACTTGCACGTGCACCACCACTAGCAAACAATGCCTGCATACGTGCTTTCTGGCCAGCTGTAAATAGATTCATACAAGCATCATCAGAGTAATCCATATAGTTTTGCACCATATCAGTTGAGCTACAAGAAACGTGTCCTGTTGCACAGCCATAGTTGGCGCCATCAGAAGCAGGTGTATCAGATACAAAATCATCAGCATTACAGTTACCATCACCCCAGATGTGGCGTAGGTTCAGCCAGTGACCAACTTCGTGAGTAGCTGTTCTACCTAAGTCGAAAGGAGAAGTAGCCGTACCGATAGTACCTGTATATTGGTAACCATTAACAACTCCATCTGTAGCGGAATTACCGCCTGGGAATTGTGCATAACCAAGAATACCACCTCCGATATTACAAACCCAGAAGTTCAGGTAATCACTGGAAGGCCAAGCATCTTTACCACCTGACGAAGAAGATTTAACTGAATCATTGGTTCCAAAACCATTGACTGAAGTTTGAGTTCTTGTGATACCAGTTGTAGGATTTCCATCAGGATCAATTGTTGCCAGACAAAATTGTATTTCTGTATCCACAGCCTGAGACCATGTATTGTCAGCATCGCTGTTTAATCTTCTGAAATCATCGTTCAGCACTTGTAGCTGAGACATGATTTGTGCATCACTGATGTTTTCGGTAGAAGTACGATATACAACGTGGAAAACAATAGGAATAGTAATAACTGCAGAAGAAGCTCTTCCTTGCTCTACATCTTCGATGTATTTTTGTGTAAATTTCTCAATCGCTCGTAAGCGTTCCGCTTGTTTTGGATCTTTCTGCTCGATTTGATCCATGTGCATCGAGCTACAATTTCTTTGTGCGTTTAGGTGAAGGGAGCCCATTAATAACATAATAAAAGTAAGGCTCAATGTTAATTTTCTCATCATCTTCAAATAGATTTAAATGTAAAAACAGTTTGGTTGAATTATAATTTAAAATAATTAATTCTGTCTTTTTATGGGTTTTGTGCGTGAGTATAAGCGTAAATGATTGCCAAATGTATGGCATTTTTCACCATTCTAAATACATAGTTTTGTCATTTGTTGACTTTTTGCAATACATGTTTTAAAAATATGATAGTAGCATGACAATGATGCTGAAGCGTGACTTGTTGGACAGAATTTAATTTTGTTTCAAGGATTTTTTTTGTTAAAAATTTGGCGCAAAATATGATGAAAAAGCGTAATGAGTTTTTGTTTATTGCTTTTTTTGTGACACAGTAAGGTGTAATATTTTAGATTTTACTCAAAAAAATGCAACCCAATATGTACTATTGCAGTAAAAGTAATATTAAGAGTATATCCAAAAGGTTAAGATATTGTAAAATCTTAAATCAGGCGCCATATGTAATTTGATATAAATTATACTTTTTTAAATAACGTAAATTATGTATGTTTTATACGCCCTGAAATGTACCCGAAAGATTTTAGATTTCGTCAAAAGGCTATGTACACGTAAAAAAAATAGTATTTTTGACGCATAATAAATGCGTAATAAGTAGGTGATACAGTCTGCCCAAACGACACACACAATGGATGCCTCTCGATAGCAGTAGAACTATCACACCCATTAAGTAACCAATTTCAAATTCTAATGTTATGAGGTTGAAAACTTTACTTTTCTTCCTGATATTGACTTTTGCCTGTAATCTTACAGACCGAGTTGAACAGGCAACAGGAAATGATGATAAACTAAAATTTAATAATCGTACTATTCGTTCCTTACAGGCCGAATTAAAAAGCGATATGCGTAATGCTATTAAGCAGATGACTGCTAAAGAAGCTGAGAATGAAGCCAATCGCTTATACGAAAATGAAGCCTATGGTCAGGCTTATTATTATTACGATTATGCTAACGGTAAGAAACCTTTTGACAAAGAAATTTCTTATCGCTTG
>JAHDFX010000215.1 GCA_020627965.1 Saprospiraceae bacterium
ATGGCTTACTCTAAACAACAAATGTTAGCCTACTTTGAAAAATATGCTACTGCGTTCAATGCTGCTCAATTAGATGCAGTTGTCAAGAGGGCAATGGAGGTAGGCTATACGCATAAAGACATTGCTGCCTCCTTATACGTTATTGACCAATTTATAGAAACTTTTGCCGAAATATTCAATGAGTTAAAGGTATTGGACTTTAGAGAATTAGTACCTCGAAATGTAGTTAAAGCAGATACTTATACAACAGATGCAAGGATTCCTAATCCGGAGCCAAGACCTCCAAAAAAGCGGTCTAACATTACGATAAAAGCCAAAGATGGTGGTGGGGAACTGGGAAGTGAATTAGAATAGAAGCCCTGTTGAATACATCAATAAATAAGAAAAATTGACTTATGCCTTATTTTTCATCGCCATTTCTTTTTAAGGAAATTATGACGCCCTCTACGAAGGTTGCCAAAATAGATTTGGAAGAATCTATTCGTGCAAATATTCAATCTTTGATTTTGACAAGAATTGGAGAAGTCGCATACGACCGGGAAATGGGCTATGATATATGGGATTATGACAAGCAGGTGTTTTATTACGACAAAACACCTTACTATAATGATTCAAAAGAAGCATCAGAAAGAGGCTTATTGGAGAGCAGCGCAGAAGCTCGAAATAATTTTACCAAAAAACTGCAAACACTCGTCCGCAAAAATGAAATCCGGCTGGAAGAAATTACTGTTTCCTTCAATTTTGAGAAAACAGACGATGACAAACATTTACATTTATATCAACGGAAAGTAAAAATAGAGGTAAACGGACGTATAAAAAGCACAGGAGCAATACTGAAGCCTTCTTTTGTAATGAAAATTGACTATACACCTTTCCGATTTGAACGGACTTAAAATTTTAGCAAATGGCAAAATCCAGAGAAGAAATTCGGACAAATCTGCTCAGAGAAGCTCAATACTACTGGCATGATAAAGATGGTGAAATTGATGCAGAAAAATATGACCCTGTTGTAAATAAAATGTTTAGCGCAAATGCATTCGAACTCGAAAAAATTTACAGCGAAATTGAACAGTCCAGACAAAAAATGATTATAGGTTTGTCAGAAACCTTAATGCCTGACCAATTGCTCCTACCTGAACCAGGCTATACCGTAGCACAAATTAATCCGAAATATTCAAGAATAGATATTCAGCCCGAAGATGAATTTCTGGTAATAGGACAAGATGATACTGGCGAAGAATATAAATTTTACTTCACACCTTTGTTTGAGCATAATTACCCAAAATGTGAATTGTGTGTCATATTGACCGAGCATACGACTATTGAGATTGCCGATAATGCGGTAAAGACAGTTTCAAAAGTGGCACGAACCGAGCATACATCACACATTTGGCTGGGACTCAAAATTGGAAATAATATAGAAACTGATGACTGTATTTCTTTTTTTGTGGGCAATCATATAATGGATGATTTCAAAAAAAATATTGTTACGATACATCGTTCAAAATGGTTGATTAATGGGCATGAAGAACAGGAACTACATATTAAACGGGGAATAAAATCCTTTAAGGAAACAGCCCAAAACGATAATTTATTGGATAATTTGGATATTGAACACACTTATGATAAACAAATACTGAGTCGGTTTAAAAATAATTTTATACAAATAGTCCTGCCAGATGAAATAGCAGAACACAAAAGACAGAAACCACCGATAGAAAATGCCGAAAACCGAATTGCCGGACTCGATATAGAGGAACCTTTGCTTTGGATTAAAATGGAGTTTTCAATACCGGTACAGGAGACTTTTTTCCTTAAAAATATTTTGTACCCGAATGCTATTCCGCTAATAAATCGAGGACTTATCACGAGAAGAGTAGTAAAAAATCATTACAACAGAATTTTACTGCCCATGGTAACTACTGATATGTTTCTCGGAGTACACAAAGTATGGGATGAAGAAATTAAAAAAGAGGATAGAGAATATCAACTTGTAAATTTTTCAGGCGCTGGTAATCAGCCTGGCACTTATATGCTTAGAGATGGCGCCCAGGTCAGGAGATTTGATAAAGAAAACGCATCACGACAAATCCACAGGTTACTTGAAATTATTCAGGATGAAAGAGATATGTTTAAGGCGCAGGGCGTAAATCGTTTAGAGCACGATTTTGATGTTATCGCAAAAGCCATCAAGCGAATTACCGATAAACTGCCCGAATCTTTTGCAAAAAAAGGAACCAATGCAACACATTTTTGTATAGCTAATCTCCATTCAAATGTATATACTTTATGGTATAGCTATTGGGAAACACAGGGTGATAAAATTGACTTTTTAAAAAATAAGACAGGAATAGAGGTTTCTTCCAAGGATACTGAAATTAAGCAGAGTTTTACAATAATTCCAATACAAAGAGGGAAAGGACTGGCAAAAACAGAAGATTATGTTCACATGCTTCGGGAAGCCATTATTACTAGAGGGAGAATTGTTACCCAGGCTGATATTGAGCTGTATTGTAATAGCAAATTCAGACATCTTATTCAGGTTGAAAATATAGAACATCAACTAATGAGTCGGGAAGACGGCGGTCTGCAACGAGGGATTTTAGTTTCCGTAAAGACAAAGGATGTGCTATCCGACCTAGAGATGAAAGTGGTTAAAAATGAACTTCAAAATGGACTAAATGCCAATAGTGCATTTTTTAACCTGATTAAAGTGCAAATAAGTAATGGATAACCATAAAGCTATCTCGGCAAGTGAGAGCCTGCTTCATCTTATACATGAACGTCTGGAAACAGACATTCTATTTGAATGCTTTGCAGGCTTATTAATCCAGTCCGGTTTTTTCAATTTGGACGATATTCATGTATTGCCTCACGAACACACAAAAAGAGGCTATAAAAATGATATAGTTACTGCTCCAAAAGAAGATAAATACGATAAAACGTGTTTTTTTCCTGAAAATTTGCATGAAATACTCCAAGTGTATGTAAGTAGAAGTAGTCTTCTGGATTATCTCCCCGAAGATTTTTTTATTGACCCCAAGGTGCTGGATGGAAAAGAAGCAAAAGAACAATTAGACAATGCTCAAAAATTCTTTAAACCATTAGAAATCGAGTACAATAAAACCAGAATACAAAAAGAACTATATGAAATCGAAACACTCGGCAATTTCGACAAAACTTTAGCCTTACTATGGAATGATTTCCCCATAACAAATGATAAATGGAAACGATTTGTCAGAACCCTTCACCTTTTGCCTTTTACCATTGGCGATAAAGAAAAAACCAAAACCTTGATAGCGTATGTTTTAGAACACAAAGTATCCCTCACTTTTGATATTGAAGAATGTTGCCAACTAAATAAAACACAGAAGGAAAATTTCACAGGAAATACCCTGGGAGATAACATCCAACTCGGTGATGTTGTGTACGATTATCAAGACATATGCACTTTAAAAATCAAAAATATACCTGCATCAGAATTTTCTGACTACCTGGACGAAACCTCAGAAACCCGACGACTATTGCAGGAAATAATTAAATTTTACTTCCCCATGAATATCGAGGTTCGACTTGATTTTTCTGTAAATTATTTGTCTGATGAAGAAGCAATGTCTCCTAAAGAAAGTATCATTCCTTTTTTAGGATATTCTTCTCATTTGTGAAAATAAGGATACTAGTTATCGTGTCGCTTTCTCCTATACCAGTATCCTCTGCGATTAAAGTAACATTTTGAGGTGAGGTCTTTTGTTGAATATAGAGAATTGTTGTACCTATGTTGTACCTGAATCTAAAAAGAAAAGCCCTGAGCAACGCTCAAGGCTTTTAAATTACTGATTATCAGTGTACCTGAGGCGGGAATCGAACCCGCACTCACTTGCGTGAACTGGATTTTGAATCCAGCGCGTCTACCAATTCCGCCACTCAGGCAGGTACGGTATTATTAACGGAGGGCAAATTTATTTAAATTTTCTCGAATCCGCAAAAGATAACGCTGTTTATAATAATAACTTTTTACTTTATCTAATGCTGATACAGGCGTAGTGCCATGTTCATAGGTGTCCAGAATGGGCTGTATCTGCTGTTGTAGCTCGTTTTCTTTCTCTATAAGCGTGTTGTGGAGTTGCTGATATATGGTTTTATCAAAGTCGAACTCCAGTTCCATCAATGCTTCATTGACTTCCATCATTTCCATGAGAAAACCTTGTGGCATGGAATTGTTTTTTCCTTCTTCCTCTAATAGTCCATTCAGTTGCAAAACGTATTTTAAGCGTCGATCATCATCAGAAAGAACTTTATAAGCTTCATTATTTAGCGTAGATAATTCAAGGATTTCTGCTTGTTTTTCAGCTGATTCCAGCGTATAAAAATCAGGATGATACTTTTTACTTAAAGTATAGAATTTTCGCTTCACCTCATTTTTATCGAGTATAAAAGAAACCGATAAGTCGTATAATTCAAAATAATTCATGGAACCCAATGACTCAATATACTATAATCTAGCACGTACAGACTGGCCCGCCACTACCTGACCACGCTCTCCATACATCCATACCATTTGCATAGATTAATAAACCAAAAACAAGAACAAGACCAACCATCTGTGAGTATTCCAGAAACTTATCACTTGGCGGGCGTCCTACTACCATTTCGTATAATAAGAACATTACATGACCACCATCCAGTAGTGGGATAGGCAGTATATTCATAAAAGCCAGGATCAGAGATAGCACAGCAGTAATATACCAGAAGCGTTGCCATTCCCATTTTTCAGGAAAGAGACTGGCAATCGTTCCAAAACCACCCAGGCTGTCAGATGCTTTAATATCGCCTTTAAACATCAGCGCAAAGCCTTTTACATTATCTGCCAGAAAATTCCAACCTTTTTTGACACCGGCTGGAAGTGCCTGCGCAAGCGTATATTCTTGAGTTTTGTATTCCAAAAATTCTTCATCAGAGGTAGCAAATACGCCTATACGACCACAAGTATCCAGTTGAATTGGGCGTTCGGGAACCCAAGCTTGCCCGTCGCGAATAACATGTATTGTGATCTCAGATATATTGCGCTTACAATATTGCTTGGTTAAATCCTGAAATTCATCGAAAAAGCGAATATCCGTAGTATCTTTTCCATGAATGACTTTAGTAACCTGATCTCCTGGCTTTATTAATCCGCTATTAACATTGTCTTCAGGAACTTTAGCCACTTTGAAGGGAACTCTGGGAACAACAAAAGCGCCGATTTTATTACTGGCTAGCTTTTGCGTCTGTTCTCTGGTCACAGGAATATCGATCTTTTTTCCATTGCGTTCGACCTGTATAGTTCTGGCCTGATCGAAGATCAATTCGGCTCTGAGAGTACGGAAATTATCAAGTGGTTGTCCTGCTACTGAAATAATCTTATCTCCATGCTGCAATCCCATTTCTTTGGCAAAAGAACTGACGTGTATACCATCTTTTACATTGGCATTGGGCAGATATTTTTCGCCCCATATGAAGAGCACCATTCCGAAAAGCAGAAAGCCTAAAATGAAATTGACCGTAACACCTCCCAGCATGATAATGAGTCTTTGCCAGGCAGGTTTGGAACGAAATTCCCAGGGCTTGGGTTCTTCTGCTAATTGTTCTTTATCGAAGCTCTCATCCATCATGCCAGAAATTTTGACATATCCACCCAAAGGCAACCAGCCAATACCATATTCTGTATCTCCTATTTTCTTTTTAAATAATGAAAACCAGGGATCGAAGAATAAGTAAAATTTTTCAACACGTGTACCGAACAAACGAGCAGGGAAAAAATGACCCCACTCATGAAGCACGACTAATATTGATAGACTCAGGATAAGTTGTGCCGCTATTATTAAGTATTCCATTTATCTTTTTTATCGTTAGGAGTTGTTCAAAAGCCCGCAAAAATAACAAATTTTATGGTGAGCCACTCGTTTTTAACGCCGTTTTAATATCTATTGTTGAAAGCAAAAAAGAATACAAAGTATTCTAAATAAAAAAAAGCCGGAATAATCCGGCTTTCACATTCAATTCTAACGAGTTAAACTCGCTATCAGGTATACGTTTAATCGTATTATTTTATGCATCCAGTGGTGGTATACGCAATACTTGCCCTGGATAGATTTTATTAGGATCGCTCAACATAGGCCTGTTAGCTTCAAAAATAACTGGATACTTCATGGCATTGCCGTAGTAATCTTTTGCAATTTTACCCAAGGTATCTCCTTTCACTACCGTGTGAAATTCTGCTTGACCTACATAGCGCTTCTGTCCGCTTTCGTCTTCAACTGGTTCAACATTAAGTATATTGACATAGTCGTCAACTGTAGCGATACCATCTACATTACCTAAAACTAAAATCAGTTTTTCTTTGTCGGAAAGAGTGTCTGCATTACCATAAATAGTCACCATGTCACCATCTACTGTGATGTCCAGATCACTTACATTCAACTGCATGCTGTTCACTAGTTCTTCCAGCATTTGAGCTTTTTGCTCATTCAACAATGCTTCTACGTCTACATCTGGAGTATTAGGAGTCGGTACTTCCTTTTCTTTCTTCTTAAAATTAAAGGCTTTTGCGCCTGCGTTTTTGATAAACGAAAATAATCCCATTTTTTAATACAAATTTGAAGGTTTGAAATGTGTAACTTCACCTGATTTGACGGCAAAGGTAATTATAGTAACTTAATTTTCAATATTTAGCCGATATTTTTTTATTTGCTTCTGATAATCAGTGGGTTTGTTGATTCGTTGATTTGTGATTCGTTTAATTCACCATTAACAATTAACAACTCACCATTATTTCCCCCTCCAATAATTGAGCATATCCACAATTGTTGTTTCAATATCATAAGTCTGTTTCCAGCCAGTATCTTTTTTGAGCCGTGAGGCATCACCATAAATAATCGGTTCATCTGAAGGGCGGAGTAGGGTAGGATCAACTTCATTTTCAAAATCTTTGCCTATTTCTTTTTTCAAAACAGGAATTAAGTCCTTTATAAGGTAAGCTTTTTCTCCACTGATATTATACACTTCACCCCATTTTCCCTTTTCAGATAAAGCCACTAAAGCCAGAATCAAATCACGAACATCCGTGATCGCTCGACGAGTTTCGATATTGCCGACACGGAGTTTGGTAGCTTGTCCGCGCTCAATTTGCACCGCACGTTGTGTGAAGTCGGACAATACATCATTCACTTTTCGTGGACCAGTAGTATTAAAAATTCGAGCACGAATACTTCGGATTTTATCATTATACCAGTATTGATAAGACAATAAATCCTGAGATACTTTACTGACGCCATAAGGATGCAGAGGAAGCAAAGCTACTGCTTCTTTTACAGGCGTATTCTCCGGTGTTAGCGATGCGCCATACTCTGCACTCGAACAGGCCACCACGACTACAGGATCATAATCCGGTCGATTTTTGCGAACTTGTTTTACCGCTTCAAAAACATGTATCGTACCATTCACATTGGTATCCATGGTTTCGGCGGGGCGTTGCCAGGAGACGGTAGGATAGCTTTGTGCAGCAAGATGATAAATGACTTCCGGCTGATGAGTCTGTATAATATCCAGCACGCCATTATAATACCGAACATCACATTCCACTAATACAGCTTTGTCTTTGATCTCATTAATATCTGTGGTCGGTTTGAAATAGGAACCAATGATCTGTCCTTCATAACCATTCTCATAATAGTAATCTGTCAGGTGTGAACCCACCATGCCGCCTACTCCGGTAATGTATATCTTCATGGCGGCAAATATAAAGGAAGGAAACTTTTATATCCAAGTTTAAAAGGGAATAATTATTTCTACTTATAACTTCACAATACGCTTCACAACTGTATCATCATTTACCGAAAGGTGAATAAAATAAATACCCTGTGCAGCAGTTGACATATCAACATCACCATCCTCCTGCAAGTCGCCTTCCTGAACGGTCTGCCCATTTATATTCAGGATTTTATAAGTACCCTCGTTGATACCTTTTATTGTAAATAAACCAGTATTAGGGTTGGGGAAAATGACTAATTCAGGGAAATTATTGGGTTGAGTTGTGGATATAGTCGGCAACTCACTCACCAAAATATTCTCTGTAGTATTGGTGATAATCGGCGGATTGGCATCAAAATAAATAGCTGCTGTGTTTTCAATATTTGTATTTTCTGCCAGTCCTGCGACAGGATCAATTTTATAAGCCACATAACCCTGACTACCTTCAGGATTGCTGGTAGAGTCGGGCAGGAAAATATATTGAAAATCAAAGCTTAATTCGCCGTTCTGTGTCATGGTAGTTGTCAACTTATCAGGATGGCTGGTACCTATCACCTGAAAAGTACTCCAGTCTAAATTAACGTCCAGTGTATCCTGGATATTGACATGATAAGCGACGTCATTACCCGTATTTTGAAAACGAATAGTATAAATAAGGCTTTCGCCAAATAAGGTATAATTTTCTTCAAAATCATTCGTCCGGTCGGGACTGACCAGCTTGTCATTTGGATCATAAGAGCAGAGTACCAACGGGTTGTACTCAAAAACTGTAGAGGATTGTTCCCCGTTAACATCTGTGAATTCTACATAAGTGTTGAAATACAAATTATTGCCTAGCGTAAAAGTTGCCGGACCAGGAATTGTCATCTCCACGTCCTGTTCAAGGGTGTAGCTGGGGTATAGATCATTGAAAAACCAGCCATATAGGTTGGGAGCGATCATGGTATCAGGCGTATTGATGAAATTGCTGGCAAGAATATTCTCGTCTATTTCCAACCAAAGTATTCCGCTGCTTATAGTTGTTCCATAATTTTTTGCATCTACATTAAAAATAATCGTTTCGTTACATCGTGCAGGAGGTGAAGTAATATAAGCCTGCATATCTGATATTTGTTGGATTGGATAAACACCAAAAGCAATGGTATCGGTTTCGCCTTCTGCCAATGTTAATGTGTAAGATGGAGGATTAGTTGTTAGCAGCCAATCCTGATTGTTGGACTGGTCAAAGCTTGCAGTTACCGTACCTGGCTCGATGTAGAAAAAAATATTATTGCCAGTATAAGGATATATAATGGAGGAACCTGGTTCCAGATTGATTACCAGATTGTTGTATAGAGATTCATTATTATCCTGTATCTGATTTTGGTTAGTATCATAAAAAGATTGCACCCAAATTTTTGTTACGTCTGGACAAGCCGTTAAAATAATTCCTTCATCATTACAGGATGTATCATTATTGGATATGCTTGAAGTTCCACCTGCACTGAGATAATTACATATACTTTCTACACCACAAACAGATAACATAGGATTTGAATTAATTGCCAGGCTATCCAGTTCTGTATGATCTAAATTACTTAAGGCATATATGTCTGTTAATACATCATTCTCGAATAAGATCAGACTACCGCCTATGGAGTTGAGGTTTTCCAGACCATTGAAATTTTGGAATTGGGGAAGACCTGATATTTGTAGATTACCACCTATGGAATTGAGATTTTCTAAGCCTTCAAAATTTTCAACACCAGAGTAATACCAGCCGCTGTGACTGACTACTAAATTTCCTTCTATTGAGTTGAGGTTGTCAAATCCTGTGAAGTCCCAAGGAAAGAGAGATGGGAGACTCAATATTTTCAGATCACCTCCAATTGATGTAATATTTTGCAGGCGAAAACCAGAAAAACCTAGGAAGATATCATCGGATGATGCCTCGACTTCCACATTACCATCAATGGTGTTGAGTTGGTCGAAAGCAGGATTAGAATCATTGTTAGTAAATATATCATACAGGCTTAGTCCTCCTAGGTTTTCCAATTGATTTAATCCGAAACTTTCCACAAGAAGTTGACCAATATATAATTCACCTTCAATAGTATTCAGCATTTCAAATCCTTGATAAAGAGATATACTGGTATAAGGCTCATACTGAACACCCGTCTCAAAGAATGATAAGTTCTCACCAATATATTTGAGCTGTGTAAAACCTGTAATTGTAAAATTAAAGTAGTCATTATAATCTGACTTTACAGTAGCTATTATACCGCCTGCTACAGTATCAAGCTCATTGAAGCTTGAGCCACCATAATTTAATAGAAGCGATAAATTTCCACCAACATATTGAAGGGAATTAAAGTCACAACAACTTGCACAATTGTTGTAGGAGAAACCACCGTATTGAAGGTAATAGCCAGATGAATTATCCAGATCGAGATTGTTTTCAACACGTTCGAGAAGTGGAAAATCATTATTTGCAAGAACCCCTTGAACCTCTGGTTCGGTAGAAATACTGCCTGCATATTTAAGTACAGGAAAATCAGTATTCAAATAAGTACAA
>JAHDFX010000216.1 GCA_020627965.1 Saprospiraceae bacterium
TCTCATCACTGCGCGCCATTGCTCTTGTGTGATCTCATATTTTCCAATGCTGTAATCACTTAAAGTCACCTGATGCGCTGGTTTTTCACCATTATAACAATCAGTCTGCTCCGAGGTGCAGCCCATTTCAAAAGTACCTCCCTGTACATAAACCATATCACGGATAAGTGCTTGTATAGGAGTAGCGATCGGCTCACATTCCAGGCTTACTTTCAGCTCTTTCACCTCTGTAGGATTCAATGAAAAAGAATCAGTAACTGCTATGCATATGAGTGTATCAATGTGTAGTATATCAGCCATCATTACAACTTGTTCATTCAGGGATTTAAATGGCATATTTACAAAGGTATTCTTACCTATCGGTATTACAGACATATTACTTTCCTCCCCTGCTGGAATATTTATAAGTATACTATCTCCATCGACTATATCTGTATCAGTGACATCTACCCGAACTGGCAAATCAAAAGAAGTCTCCTCCAAAAAACCTCCTCTCTTTCCTATATCCGGCAGCAGGTACACCAAAAGTCCAAACAGGGCAAACGACAGCAACAAAGCCGGAATAATAGCTTTTCTTACAAAATTTCCTACAAAATCTTTTCTCCATTCCCGCATCAGTGCTTTCCAGGGCGGTACGCCTTTATTCAGCAGTTTTTCTTTAATTAATCTGCTTACAGTACGCTTGGTTTTCGGACTTACGGGCGGGTTTTGTGCTTGCTGCTCTGCAATCTTCACCTGGGCATCCGTATGTGCATAAGAATCTTCGGGCAGGCTTTGCTTTGCTTGCTCCAGCAACTCCATTACTGTCTTTCTGGCTATACTTTCCAGTTCCGTTTTTTCTTTCAGATGAGTTAGTAATTCCTCGTGCAGCTCTTCTGGAAAAGCACTACGATTCATCCATTTGATCTGCGTGATACGGCGGAGATTATCCAATGTCAATATACCTTTATATGCTTGCTGCTCATTGAGTTTTGCACCAATGGCGAGGGTGATCTCCCATTGTGGTTCGGGGTACACCGTAGTCGCTGCCAGCCAGTCTATCAGTCGCTTATCTTTATTCAGGAAGATTTTTATTTCCTCAAACGTATCAAATTCTACAAAGCGTTGTTCCGGGTTTGCGCTGCGTTTTTTGCGCTCATCTTCAAAATCACGGAGACTGGTCATTACTGCTGTAGTTAGCACCTCCGGTTTTTTCATATCGCCCGGTATAATGTGAAAATACTGTCGCAACAGTCGTTCTCTGTACGACCAATTTTCAGGCGGCACAGTGGTCAGTAAAGCCTTTTCCGACCACTTAGGAAATTCCTGTACCACTTCTTCATTAAGCTGCGCTTCAAAATCGTCGAGCCAGTAATGTCCATCGCCATACATGACTATACGGTGATGCGGAAACAGCGTATACAGACTGTGGATACTCAGTCCGTCGGGATGTTTTGTATTCCAACACCAGGAAGGGTCCTGCCGAAAATAAAAATATTGCAGCAGTACTTCTTCCTTTTCCAATACACCTAAAATGTATTCCAGCCAGCGTACCTGCTGTGCATCGGGACTTTGTAAATCTATCAAAAACAGGTATTCACTTGGGCGGGTATTACTGCGATGTTTTATACTCGGGAAGCCACCTTTCTTTATGGTTGATTGTACGGTAGCGGGAACGTCCAGTAATTGTATACTTCCTTTTTCCCTCTGTTTTAGCCGTTTTGCTACTTTATAAAGGTCCGGGTCGGGCGGTATCGTGCCGTTCATATCCGGGAAAGGGATTTTATATGGGGGCTTGTTGCTTATTTTTATGTTGTCTGGTTTTGGAGCGGTATAGGCTTTATACAGTAGCATTCCAAGTATGGTCAGCAGGAATGGGACTAAGAGCAGATATAGATAGGCTTTTCTTGTGGGCTGAGGCGGTTTTGGAGCTAGTGGCTCATCGCTGCCTATGGTGATAGCTATAGCAGGCGTCTCTGTGCTGTCTATAACGCTGATGGTTTTGGTTAGTACTGTGTCGCACAGTTCTCGTTTTTCAGCCCTTAATTGCACATTATAAATCCCGGCAGATGTCCATGCGTGAACTACTTCACTTTGATCTGATGAAGTTCCTTCTCCCATATTCCAGGATAGTTGAACACCTGTATCTCCTTCTGCTGAAAAATTGACTACTTCATCTATCAGCACTGTATCAGCAGAAGCAATAAGGCTTATTCTGGGCGAGTTTTTACAATATATATCAACAGGAATAGTGGCTGTGTAGACTTTGTTTTTTGCAAAAGCCTGTAAACTTATATTCTGTCTGCCCGATGTCTCGAAGATGTGTGTCGGATTTATATTAACACTGTCTTTTATGTCCTCATACGTCCACAAAAAGCGTTCTGGCCGTTCATCATTGGTCAGGGAGTCTAAAATGCCATTAAAAGCTACTGTATCGCCTTCATAGGCTGTTTTTCCTGGAAATGTTTTTTCGATGTATTCAGTCGGCGGATTTATATAATGATTGATCAGCGGAATAAGCCCGATCATCAAAATTGCCAGTATGCTCCCCCAGGCTAAAAGTCTGGAACGTTTATTATCTTTTTCTGTTTCTTCTTCGGGTTTTTTAATGGGTTCAGATACTTTCAGTTCTTTCTCGACCTCTTCCCGCTTCTCTTTTAGATATTCCTCAAAAATCTGATAAAATTGTCCCTGCTGTTCTTTGCTTTTCGCCAATATAGGGGCAAGGATATGTGCTAGTTTTTCGGGTTGCTGGTAGTAGTTTTCTCCTAGCTGTTGGAGTATGGTTTGCACACGCACATAGGTATCCGGGCTGATGTGAAAGTTGGCTGCTTTGAGCCTTTCCATCAGTTCGTGGAGTGCTAGGTGTATGTGATCGTGTTTGTTCAATTTTTTGTTTTATAGCTGCCTGCGCTCACCCTTTTTATTCCCCACAGGGGAAAGCCATCCCTCTTTTCAGCAAAACTGACCAAGCGGGTGGGGTTTCCCTCCCGATTCCTATCGTGGACAGGGAATAAAAAGGGTGCGGGAGAGCAAACCCACCTCAAACCAACTCCCTCAAGGACTTCAAATCCTCAGTTGTTTTTGCCAATACACTATAGCTTGTTTTCAATATCATTTTTTGTTCTTCATTTAAATTATCAAAATCCAACTCACCTTTTTCCAGGAAATTGTGCATATCCAATACTTTTAACCAGGTCAGTAGTTCGGCAGTAGCTGGCTTTCGTCTGACCGTATCTCTTATTTCTTTAAAATGATTTATAAATGCGGTGTCTGTATAGGCAGAGTCTTCACCTAAATGACTGGCAGCAATTGCCTCTAATTCTTTTGTAGAAGGAAAAGGAATATGGAAAAACAGTACCCGACGTAAAAAAGCATCAGGGAGGTTTTTTTCTGAATTACTGGTCATTATCGTGATAATACGTTGTCCTTCCTGTTTTTTTATCAATGGTCTTTCAGGCAATTCCTTGATCTTAAATTCATAGTTTTCAATTTCATTGAGGATATCATTTGGAAAATCACGTGGTGCTTTGTCTATTTCATCTATCAATACTACAGAACTTTTGGGGGTATTCTTAACGAACTCACTTTTATCATTGGTTTGTGCAATGGCTTTACCTAATGCCTGTAAGGTAATGTATGATTTTGCATCAGGTGATTTTTCTCCGCCCGACTTAGCAACTCCCGCATCATGAAAATGGCGCAAAGCATCATAGGTATAGAATAGGTCTTGTGCTGCTGAAGTCGTCTTCGTATTAAAAACCAGTGGTTCTCCTAATGCAAGATCATGTGCTATTTTCCAGGCGAGTCGGGTTTTTCCTGTGCCGGGTTCGCCTGTAATCAGGAGGGGTAAGCCTAGTTGAATGGCTACTTCTACTGCTGCCGCTAATTCTTCTGACAAGCGATAAGTTTCTGGGTTAAATTCCAGTTTCTTATAGTTTTTATCGGATATGGTGATTTTTCTATTGGTCATAGGTTATGAATTTAGTCGTGCATTAATGATTTTCTTAAAGGGTTTTATCAAATCTTCCATATAATAATGTCTTTCAGAATGACATAGCTTCTGAAATTCCTGTTCCATTAACTGGTCTTGTTCGTAAGGTCCTTTACCCGAATATGTACTAACCCAGTCTTCTACATCCCCAACTTTTACCCATGTCAATTCTTCTATCAGAGAAATAGGTAACTGTTTTACTCTTTCCACAATGTGGTTTTTATGTTTTCCCAGTCTGCTTTCTTCTCGGTTTTTCTTCCATTTTTCCCACCTCCCCATTTTTTTATCAGTATTTTTTTTCCTAACTCTCCGATAGGCTATTGAGAAGAAAAAGTAGAAAGTTGGAGCATCATCTGGTAGGGTTTCTACGTTACAAAAATCCTTGCAAAACCATTGGATATCTTCAATGGGTAAATCAGAAAAAGCAGAGGATGGCAAGTCAATCTTTATAAAGACTGAATTATTCTGGCTGGTACTTCTTTTTAATAAACTATTACTGTAAATTTTACCGAGTGTCTGTTCAATTAAGCTTTGTCTTGAGTCGTTCCCTCCATTAAATTCCAGGAATATTTTTTTCAGTAATTCACTTCGGAATGTACATTTCACGGTTCTGCTAAGGTCTATTAAGACAGGTCTTGCGGTGTTTCTTTTATTCACATGATTATAAAATCTTTGTATCAGGCATTCATGCCCGTGCCCCCTTGCTCCGTGTATAAAAAAAACATGTATTTTTTGGGATTTATCACGAATTTGGAAGTTATTGTTCTGTTTTTGTCTATTGCATAGGTAAGCACTATTCAGACTGATCTTATCTGATTTTGAAAAAATACTTTTGTCAGCTTCCTCACAGGCTTTCTTGATTTTAGGAAGAATCCCGTTTAGAATACTATTTCTACACTCATTATTCGCAATACGGGCATCTGAAGTATTCACTATACCCTTTATAAGGTCGTTTTCTGTTGTCTCATTATACTGCCCTACAATAATTGCCAGATCATTACGAATATCCTCAAAACCAAATTTCTCTGTAAATGATTCTAATTCAGTCAGGACACCAGGGATATCATTATTTTTAATATCCTTGCGGACAGTTTTTCTAAGTTCAACAAAAGCTGCCATACGTTGCTCACGATCAAACATCAGCACCTCCCGCTTTACTAAAAGAAAATGGTAAAATTTGCTCTTGATAAACCTTAGAAAAATAAAATGTAGATATTTCTTTCATAATGGGGCTTAAAATTTAGTTTGTGTTAGTATTCTGCAAAGATAAAAAACTTCAAAAATATTTAAAACCAATATCTTCTTCTCTATCCTGCAAAATTCCTATATTTCATCCTACGAAAACACTATAATACCTTATTTATGATAAATAAATCTGCTCAGTCATCCACCCCCTACTCCCCCTCCAAAGGGGGACAAAAAGACGTCTACTTCCCCCTTTGGAGGGGGATTAAGGGGGTGGAAAAGTGGGAAGACCGACCAAATATTTTCCAACAATGCCTGATATACACACTTTCTATCATCTTTTTACTAATTAGCTCTCTGTCCCTACAAGCACAATGGACAGAGTTACCTGACAACATGTACGCAGATACATTAGCTTTTCCATTTTTATATGGCGTAGCCTCTGGCGATCCGACAGATTCGCAGGTTATTTTGTGGACTAAGTTAGAGGTAACTTCTATTGTACAAATCAATCCAATTCCGCTAGCGTATAGGGTGGCGACTGATGAAACGATGAACAATATTGTACAAAACGGAACTGTGGAAGCAACTATTCTTCAAGACTGGACGGCTAAGGTAGATGTGCAGGGATTAGAAGCAGGAACACGGTATTATTATCAATTTGAAGACCCTAATGGAAGTCTTTCGCAAGTCGGGCGAACGAAGACGGCTCCTGCTGATGCTTCGGAAGAATTGAACTTCGTGGTGGCTTCCTGCTCTAGTGTGTATTCGGGCTATTTTAATGCTTATAGACGTATTGCCGAAAGGGATGAAGTAGACCTGGTTATTCATTTGGGCGATTATGTTTATGATTATCCTGATGTAGATGAGTTGATTCGTATTCCTGAGCCTTATCCTATTGATCCTTTGTATCTGGATGAATGGAGAACTAAACACCGTTATTATCTGCTTGATCCCGATCTGCGACTGATGCGGCAGATGCATCCGATGGCAGCAATTTGGGATAACCATGATACAGATGGCAATGATGCTCAAACGACTATGGAGGCGATGCAGGCTTTTCATGAGTATCTGCCTGTGAGACAGCAGGATGAAGATTTGCATTTGTATCGTCGGCTGCAATATGGTGATCTCGTGGATATTATTATGATGGATGCTCAGTTGTATCGCAATCAGGATGTATTGGCGCCTGGTGAGAATTCTATTTTAAGTAATGAGCAGTATGATTGGGTGATTGATCAAATTGATAGTTCTACGGCGACGTGGCGTGTTTTTGGGACACAGAAAATGTTTGGTTTGTGGAGTGTGCTGGGTAGTCCTCTTCCTTTGCCTATTGGCAATGATACGGTGGTTGACCCGGGGAGTTGGGATGGTTTTATGCTGGAACGTGAAATGCTGTTGAGTCATTTGAAGGATAATGGTATTGATAATAATATTTTCATCAGTGGTGATCTGCATTTTTCTATGGCGATGGATATTCCGTTAAACCCTCTGGATAGTACAGATTATAATCCTGAAACTGGTGAAGGTTCTATTGGTATTGAAATGATGGGAGGCAGTATTACGAGAGGTAATTTGGATGAAAATGGTTATGATTCAGGATTGGCGGATTTGATGGTTTCTTTGAGTATGAGTCTGAATCCACATCATAAATATGAGGAATTGGTTGAGCATGGTTATGGTTTATTGAAAATACGTCCTGATACCACTTATGGGCAATTCTGGCATTCGGATATACTGAGTTTTGTGAATCAGGAAAACTTAGGTAAAGAGTTGTTTTGTGTAAATGGAACGAATCATTGGCAGGAAGGTGGCTTGGTTGCTAATGAAGACATTATTGTGAAAAATAATTATACAGTAGCTGGTCCTTTTCCTAATCCTGCAAATCAAAGTTTTGCTCTTAATATCATGACTGAGCAGACTGACAATCTGAACTTTAGCTTATTTGACCTCAATGGGAAAATAGTTGATATTTATCCACCCGTTCAGACTATCGGACAGGTTCATCGAACAATAACCTTTGATTTGTCTGATATTCAGACAGGGGTTTATTTCCTTGAGATCAGTGGGGCTGATTTTAGGGCGGTGCGTAAGGTAATGGTAGTAGACTGAAAAGTTAACTTAGGGATGATTACATAGTAGCCATACCAATAGCTCCACCAATAATGCCAAACAGAATTAGAAGCGCATATAGTCCTAAAATGACAATAGTCATGATCCCCATAAATTTAAACATGGATTTCAGATTGCCGAGGGATTCCGTCATTGTAACACTATTGTTATTAGCAATGGCTTTCTTTGCCTTATTTGAAAATTGATACAATTTTAACGTAGGATATAAATATAAACCCGCAAGAATCAGGTAAAAAACAGTAAGCAGTGGTCCCATCATAGCCAAGTCTTCAGTCCCCGGTATGTCTGAACCCATAGCACTAAAAAAGACACCCACAAAAAGTGCAATTATCACCAGTAATCCGATAAATATAAAACCGACAATAGAAAGAAAAGTCCCCCATTTAGCAGATTCCCGGATATAATCAATTGCCTGATTACTAAGTTCAATTTGACCATTTTCATAATTCTGGTCTAATACATTAATGTTTTGCATAGTTTGTTATTTGGAAATTAGAGTACTCTTAAATAATGCAGCAAAAATAAACGTAAGACAGCAGTCATCCAAATTAATCATGTTGGAAATATTTAGAAAGTCGGACACAACACACCTTCATTCTCATCTCTGCCTATGTAAGAGATCGATAATTCGAAGCCACCAAAGTAACTGCTTGATGCGCTGAGTGTAGAAAGGTTGGCATCGTAGCTCATGCCAAATGCAAAGCTGTTATTTTCAAAACCGACCATTAATACGGCTGCATCCAAAGCTACTGTATTTTTTACATCATAAACCGGACGTAACCAGCCTCCCAAATGCAGCGCCCCTCCATTATAGCCCCCTAAAGGAAATTTGATATTAGCTCCTACATTCATTTCCATTTGAACTCCTTGCACATAGACTAATACTCTGGGTAGAATACTTGTATTACGATTCAATGGTAGTTCACTGCCAAAATATGCTGTAAAGCGTGTAGGCAAACGACTGGTTAATTCTTCGTCTAATGCAATATTGGGTGCATTGGCATGAAAAATACCTAAACCTGTATTAATAGATCTTCCCGCTTGGAAATTACGGGTATAATTAATGCCTGCTGACACATCCCAATAAGCCTTATTATTATCTGGTAAAGATTCTCCTGAAGTTAATGTATAGCCAGAAGTTCCATCAAATTGATCGTTGAATGTCAGTCCATTATAATTAATATCTCTTTGTGCAATACCTAATTGAAAACCAGCACTTAAATAACGGTTTCTACGCATACCCATTGCTTTGTGATAAGCACCCGATACGGCTAATTGATTGGTATTGACATCTGTTGCTCCTCCTTTATCTGATGAGAAGTGCATACCAAAGCCCATCTTGTCATGACTGCTTCCTCCAAACCCGGTTTTGAAATCGAAACTGCCCAGAAAGGTTCTGAATGAGTTATCGAGTACAGTTTGCCATTGGTTTCTGTAGACGGCTGTAGCACGATATTTTCCGCCCATGGAACCTGTTAATGCAGGATTGAGGGTAAGTGGTGATGCATAAAACTGAGAAAGATGGTAGTCTTGTGCAGTGGCATAGCCAACTGAGAGGGATAAAAAAATTAGTAGTAGGTATTGTTTCATCTTGTGTTTATCAGAGACAAGGTTATACCTTGTCTGTATGTGAATTTTCTTTACCAAATATCGGCAAATATAGGGTATTGACAGGTATTAATACGTTCTAAAGGGCTGAGATGTTGTGTGTTTTTGAAATCATTTCTCAAACCTCTCAGCAATTCTATTTAACTCCTTCAATAAAGCCCGAAAACCTGTCTCTACTGTCTGCGGATTCATGACTGTACAGCGTAGATATCGTTGTCCTCGAATAACTGTTTGTACGATATAAAATTTACCTTCCTGTGTTAGTTGTTGACAGATTGCAGCATTAAGACGATTCCATTGTTCTTCGGGTACATTGGTGTATCTGAAATTGACAATATTAGCCTCTGGCTCAATGGCTAAGTCAAAATATGGATGTTCATGAATGATACTCGCAAATACTTTAGCCTGGTCGTACAAACGATTTATATTTTCTTCAAAAATAGCTTCTCCATAAGTGCTTAAAATAGCATAGACTTTAATAGACAACATCAACTTGGTACATTCAAAAGTCCGTTTGCCGGAATGATACCACTCTGGAGCCTGCTCCAAACTCCAGAGATATTGAGCTTTCTGGTGAAAGGTCTTATAGGCTTCTCGTCCATCCTTAAAGATCAGTGCCGTGTTTAGTGCTGGCGTCATCATCATCTTATGAAAATCAATAACAACTGAATCTGCCCGTTCTATTCCTTTTACTAAATGTCTATACCGTTTTGATGACACGACTGCACCACCATGCGCCCCATCTACATGATACCAAAGATCATGTTGTTCACTAAAATCTGCCAAAGTTTCCAGATCGTCGTAAGAACCTGTAGACGTTGTTGAGGCGCAGCCTACAATAGCAATGACTTGCAAACCGTCTTTTTTAGCTTTTTGAAAGTATTCTTCTAGTAAGTCTGTTCTTATTTTAAACTGCTCATCGGTTGGCACTTTTATTATGCCTGTACTCCCTAAACCCATGACTCTAACTGCCCTATCAATACAATAATGTGCTTCATCAGACACCATAATAGCCAGCTTTTCAGCATGTCCTTCATCCCATACATCAGTAGGCGCTTTGGCTTGGCGAGCTGCGAGCAATGCCGTTAAATTTGCCAAGGTTCCACCAGAGGTAATAGAGCCATTCGCTGATTCATCAAAACCGATCTTTTTGGCCAACCAGTCCGTTACTACTCTTTCAATGGCATTGGATGCCATTCCCATTTCATATACACCCGTTCCATTATTTAAAACATCGGACATCAATCCGCCCAGGCTGGCGATCAGGGCTGGCACTGCTATTTGATGTCCAATATATTGTGAATGATGGAGATTATTGGAATGTTGTAAAATGGTTTTAAATAATTCAACAGGGTCGCTTGGTTTTTTTACATGCTTTCGCCAATATGCTAATTCTGTTTCGGGTGTACGGTAGGGCAATACAATATGCGCTCTATC
>JAHDFX010000217.1 GCA_020627965.1 Saprospiraceae bacterium
CAATACATCCAATTTTTTTCCGAATTGGATAGAATTACTGAAAAACGGAGAAACTTTAACGGCTTTTACGGATGAATACAGAATGCCTGTCCATGCGGTAGATGCTGCTGAAGGCTTATTTCTATTGCTCAATAAAGCCAAAACAGGCATATGGAACTTAGGCGGTCGTCAATCTTTATCCCGATATGATTTTGCGGTGCAAATGGCAGCGTCTTTTGGTTTGCCGAAGGAGCACATTAAAGCATTAAAACAAAGTGAACTCTCTATGTTAGCGCCGCGTCCTGCCGATGTATCTATGAATAGTGAACGTACTTTTGAAATTGGTTATCAGCCTAAGGCACCGACTGAGGTTTTTAGAGAATTGGCAGTTTCGAGTAAGCTATAATTCATAAATAACATATTCAGCATTAGCCGCTACTTCAGTAAAGTCAAGCTTATGCTTCCGGTAAGTCAGTAAATGTGTTATTTTATATTGCTTTTGCAATTGTCTGATAGCCTCTTCATCCATTTCTGTCAGATAATTATCCGCAAGGTCAAACAACTCCAAACCGACAGCTCTGGAATCAATATTTACACCATACACATCGCCAATACATTGATACCAATCTATCATAGCCTGCTTTCTGTGCACCAACACCTTATAATCTACCAGTGAGCTGCGTTCTCCATAAACTTTCAGTGTCGTAAAGTTAATAGGATGTAAAAACAAAGCGTCTTTAGGCGTTTGCTGTTTAGCTTGAACACTGATTTCTACAGCATTATCATTTTTATAATGATCGCCAAAATCAAAAGGTACTTCCCAGAAGAAAAGATGTCGGGCAAAAATAAGCACCATTAAAACGCCAAAACCCACGCTTGCTAAAACGGGAAAAGCCAGTTTTTTTAGTATTTTATGTTGTACAAGCGGCAAGTATTGCTCAATCCAGGCAAAAATAGCAATCAGCGAAAAAGCTTCCAGCCAGATAGTGATTTTGAACCATTGTAAAGAAGCTGCATTTACTTCTGAAAAACCTTCTACTAAGGTCAAATGTACCGACATAGCCAGCCAGGAAATCAGAAAAAACAGCCCTAGTCGAATTTCTTTTTTCCAATAAAAGACCGTCCCTGCTATAAGCATTGGGATAAGAATAAGATAGTTTTTTAAAGGAAATTCAAAAGGCAGATAATGATGAGGAGAACGGAATTCAAACAGAATATTAAAAAACTCCGTATTGCTGCCACCTTGTTCTTCAAAGAAAAATTTAAGGAAAATCACCCACAATCCACCAGTCAAGACCCAGATAGCCACAGCACTGAAGAAAGTTTTCCAACTGATGTTTACTTTTTTAAATAATTTACCTAAAAAAAGCACAGCAGAACAACTTACAAATAACTGAATACCAATAACTGGCTGTAATAATGTCCCTAAACCCAAAATTCCAAGTGCAGCAATATACCGACTATTCAGAAATAAATAAATAGCCAATAAAGCCATCATTTTTACCAGACTACTGACAAAGAAAGAGTTGTAATAGAGTTCATTCCCGCCAAGATTGATACCATAAAAAGGGACAAACAAAACCAGTATAGCCAGCCAGACCAAGTAGTCTGTTTGTATAAAGCGACGAGCAATTTTGTATAGCAGGAATAGCTGTAGCAAAGTGACTATAAAATGCAAGAATAGACAAGCAATTTCCAGATAATTCCCTGTTAAGGAAAGTAGCCAGGAGAAAGCAAAGCGCTCATTCGGTACTTTAGCATGAATGCCTTGTAAATAACTGTCTACCGAATACAGATCGGGATGATTCAATAATTTGGCGTAAGCCTGTGTCTGCATTTCATCATTGCGTCCGTACTCATAGCCCCATCTGCCCACCATACAAAAATAGCAGGCAGCTAATGCAATGAAAAGCTTAAGCGGATGGATTCGATTATTCTGCAATGATTAAAAACTTATTCTTCTTACCATTCTCCAATAAAATGTATTTGTCGTGCAGCAAGTGAGCGGCATCAATCTCCAGATCTTTATTAGTAACTTTCTCTTTGTTGATGGAAACTGCATTGTTTTTAATTGCTCGCTGTGCTTCTCCACGAGAGTTGACTATGCTTGTAGTGTCAGCCATTAGGGAGATAACACCTAGTCCGGCATTTAAATCAGATTTACTAATGTGGAAAGATCGAACTTCACCCCGAACAGCCTCTAAATCAGCAGTACTAAGGGATAGCAAGGTCTCTTTTTTAGCTTTTCCAAAAAGCAATTCAGATGCTTTCACTGCTGAATTGTAGGCTTCCTTAGAATGTACCCTTACAGTAATTTCCTCAGCTAATGCTTTTTGAGCAATACGCTCATGTGGCGCAGCTTCATGGCGAGATAGAATATCCTCAATCTCTTCTTTGCTGCGCAGCGAGAAAGTCTTGAGTAGCCTATCCATCATATTATCATCCGAGCGTAACCAAAACTGGTAGAACTGGTAAGGCGAGGTCATGGTCGGGTCTAGCCAGACATTTCCTCCTTCTGATTTCCCATATTTTTTTCCATCCGGTTTGGTCAGCAGGGGAGTAGTCAGGGCATGCGCCTTTTTACTCAGCATCCGGCGAATAAATTCTACTCCGGCAGTAATATTGCCCCACTGATCTGAGCCGCCCATTTGCAGGCTACAATTTTTTTCTTCGTACAAACACTTAAAATCGTAACCCTGTATCAATTGGTAGCTGAACTCCGTGTAAGACAGACCACTTTCTAAACGATTTTTAACAGAATC
Source organism: Saprospiraceae bacterium (assembly GCA_020627965.1). GTDB lineage: Bacteria > Bacteroidota > Bacteroidia > Chitinophagales > Saprospiraceae > JAHDEO01. Next base: position 2,742 of record JAHDFX010000217.1, read on the forward strand.
CTTGGCCATCATGTAATTGACGGTCATATGCTTTCCAACATCCCGCATAAATTCCAAGACATTCATGTCTTTGTAAAAGTCGTAATTATTGGACATTTCAGCAGAATTGGCACCACAGTCAAAATCCAGAAAACTACTCAATTGTTTTCCCGTTTTTTCCAGATTTTTTTCAATTTCTTCTAGTGGTAGTAACTGACGCTCTGCATCTTTGCCGGAAGGATCACCAATACGACCTGTTGCACCGCCCACCAAAGCGATGGGCTTATGACCATGCCTTTGCAAATGTACTAATAACATGATCGTCACCATATTTCCAATGTGGAGAGATGGTGCAGTGGGGTCAAAACCAATGTAGCCAGTTATCATACCTTCCTCAATAGCTGCTTCCAATTCAGGTGTCATATCCTGAATCAATCCTCTCCAACGGAGTTCTTCAATGAAATTCATAGTTAAATTTTAAGGCTGCAAAGATAAATAGAGTTTTAAACATACTCCTAAATTACACTTTAATCTTTTCTGGTTATTGCTGTAAAAATGATACATTTGCATCAACATCCATTATTGTCAGACAGTTCCCAAAAGCTGATTTTTTATAAATTATTATGCAATTAATTTTACTGACGCATCCGCAAGAACAACCCAAAGAAACAATCTCTGTCAATCACTTCTTTGAAGCTGGTCTAACAAGATTGCACATTCATAAACCTGATTTGAATCCAACAGCATTAAAAGACTACATTGGCGCTATTGATGAAAAATGGCATCCCAATATTGTATTACATGCCTACCCAAATAATCTGGGCAATGAACATCCTCTGAATATTATACCTTATAAACTGAAAGGCATTCATCAGCCAGAGCGAGTGCGGCAGGAAGCTATGCCTTTGCCCGATAAATTTAAGGTAGTTTCTACTTCTTTTCATTACATCAATGATATGCTAGATTGCAAAGGAGACTATGAATACCTGTTTATTAGTCCGGTATTTAATAGTATTTCAAAACAGGGTTATGAGGCAGCTTTTAATCTGGACGATATAAAAAAAGCACTTGAAATATGCCAACATCAGGTGATTGCTTTGGGAGGAATTGCAGCAGATAAGATCGAACAGGCAAAAACATTAGGTTTTTATGGTGTTGGTGTTCTTGGTGGTGTCTGGAATGTAGATAAACCAATGGAAGCTTTAAAAGAATTATTAGATGTAATAAATGTATAGTTATGAAAATCAGAGTATTATCAGTCTTATTTTTTTTGTTGATTTTAAATACAGTACAAGCGCAAAATACTTATATATATTGTGGGAATTTAATTAACGGCATTGATGATAAAGTCAAAAAAGAAATGACCATTATTGTCGAGAAGAACAAAATTATTGATGTGAAAAAAGGTTATGTCGAGCCAGTTTCACGATCTGCCAAAATTATTGACCTGAGGGATAAAACAGTTATGCCAGGTTGGATGGATATGCATGTTCATTTGGAAGGAGAGTACGATCAAAATTCCTATTTAAATCGATTTACACTCAATGATGCAGATCGGGCTTTCGATGCTGTTGGCAATGCAAAAATCACGTTGATGGCAGGCTTTACAACGGTAAGAGAGTTGGGAGGTTCAGGTGTAAATATTGCACTTCGTAAAGCCATTAATTCAGGAGATATTGTGGGACCAAGAGTGTATACTGCTGGTAAATCAATTGCTATAACAGGCGGGCATGCCGACCCCACGAATGGCTATCGCAAAGACCTGCTGACTTATCCGCCAGGACCAAGTGATGGCGTAGCTGATGGTGCTGATGAATGTAGAAAAGCAGTAAGACAACAAGTTAAAAATGGTTCAGATTTGATAAAGATCACAGCTACAGGAGGCGTATTGAGTGTTGCGAGAGACGGGCATCGTCCGCAATTTACGGAAGAAGAAGTTCGTGCCATTGTAGAAACAGCTAATGATTTTGGTATTAAAGTGGCTGCTCATGCACATGGCGATGAAGGTATGCAAAGAGCTGTGCGTGGTGGCGTGGCTTCCATAGAACATGGTACTATGATGAGTGAAGAAACTATGGAACTTATGAAGAAATATGGTACCTATTATGTGCCTACGATTACTGCCGGTAAAGCTGTAGCAGATTCTGCAAAAGTAAAAGGTTTCTACCCGGAAATCGTGGTTCCAAAAGCTTTGGAAATCGGACCAAAAATTCAAAATACTTTTGCGAAAGCTTATAAAAAAGGCGTGAAAATTGCTTTTGGTACTGATGCTGGCGTATTTCCACACGGGAATAATGCACTGGAATTTGTTTATATGACAGAAGTAGGCATGCCGGCTATGGAAGCTATACAATCGGCCACCATGGGAGCCGCTGACCTGCTCGGAGTGACTGATGTTTTGGGGTCTGTCGAAAAAGGGAAACTAGCAGACATCATTGCTGTTCAAGATAATCCTTTAGAAAATATTGAAACTGTTCTGGAAGTTAAATTCGTTATGAAAGACGGAGTTGTGTATAAAAATGAATAACCTATTAATTTAATTTAAAACATATTAAAAACATGCAACTGATAAAAAACATTGTGTTCCTATTTTGTGGATGCTTAATCCTTATAGGATGTGAGCCTGGAGTTAAGGAGACTATTACTGATCCACTAGTCTACGATTCGAGAATCATTGGAGAAATGGCACATGTAAATCGTGAATTATTTCACCTCCTGGAGGAAATGGCGGCAGCTAATCCCGAACAAATTCAATTACAATATGATCGAACAGTCAAACAAATAGATGAGTCATTAAGAAACACTCAGGCATTAACTACGTTTAATAAAAAAAGTGACTATAAAGACGCGGCGGTGACATTATTGGAGTTTCACAAGGGAGCAATGAACAAGCAGTATAAAAGAATCGTTGAAATTTCGATGAAAATCAAACCGACTTTAGAAGAGGAAGAAGAACGGGAAAGTTTGTTTGAGCAGATGGAAAATGTAGAGGAGAAACTGGATGACCGTTTCCTTAATAATCGTCAAAAATTTGGAGAAATGAATAATACTGAACTACCCAATGACGGTTTGCAACTATAACAAATATATACATGTTGAAAAATTATTTACTGTTCTGTCTGGTGTTGTTCAGTTGTCATCTAGTGGCTCAAGATGATAGCTGGGAACTCAAGAAAACGAAAAATGATCTGAAAATTTATACCAGAAATATTAATGAATCAGGTATAAAAGAACTAAAAATAGTCACGGAGATGGAAACTTCCATGACTAGTATAATTGCATTATTTGATGATGTGCCAGCTTATGTTAACTGGGTGTACAGTACAGGAAGTGCTAAGATGACAAAACAATTGTCCCCTTCTCATATGCACTACTACTCTGTATCTAATTTTCCCTGGCCGTTGAGTGATAGAGATGTGATGTTGGATTCAAAAGTTCAGCAGGATTCACTGACTAAGATAGTAACTTCCACATCTACGTCGATACCAGATGCCTACCCTAGGAAAAAAGGTATGGTGCGGGTAGAAATATTGCTCGCACAATGGGTGTTGGTACCAAAACCAGGCGGCAAAGTAGAAGTTACTTATACTATAAAAACCGACCCAGGAGGAAATATTCCCGTTGTGCTTACAAATGCTTTTATTGATAGGGGCCCAATCCAGACTTTTGCTAAAATGCGTGAAATGCTAAAGCAGGATAAATACAAAAATGCTCAACTGGATTTTATTGAGGAACTGGAGGAAGTACATTATTAAGTTTTAAAGGCTCTCCTTACTATTCCTGACCACCAAAACCACTGGATGGCTCCCCTTGCAATCAGGAAGATAAGCAATGCCAGCCATAAACCCGTATTGCCGTAAGGCTTTAATAATAAATAAACTACAGCAAAGATCAATAGCGCCAGGGTCATGCTGTTTCTCATTTCCTTAGAAGCTGTCATGCCTATATAAATACCATCCCATAAATAACAAGGAGCAGCAAAAACGGGCAGCAATGCTGTCCAGAATAAAAAAGGAATTGCAGCTTCTACAATATCGGACTGGTCTGTAAATAACCAGAAAATAGACTCGCCTGCAAAGTAATAAACCAGACTAAACAACAGGGCTAAAATCATACCCCAAATAAAGGTATAATGCACAGATTTGTTTAATAAAGTTTTGTTCTTGCCCCCTGCATATTTGCCTACCAGGCTTTCAGAGGCAAAGGCAAAACCATCTACACCATAAGCCATCCAGTTGATAAATTGTAATAGTATCATATTCACTGCCAGCAGCGTGTCTCCCTGATCTGCCGAACGATCTGTAAAAAAGGCAAAGACTGCAAATAGACAAAAAGTACGAATAAATATATCAGCATTTAAGGCTAAGAATTTCTTGATAGCCTGTATCTGCATCATAGCTTTTTTACTAAAATGAGCAGTTAAATAACCATATTTATAAAAAAACAAAGCTATAGCCACAACTATGCCTGTATATTGAGCGATGACAGTACCAAGCGCTACTCCATCTGCTTTCATGCCGAGGTGATTAACAAAATATAGATTGGCAACAATATTGACAATATTGATAATGATGGTTAAAATCATAGGGTAAATGGCATTTTGCATCCCAAAAAACCAGCCCATAATGGCATATAAACCCAATGTAGCTGGTGCTGCCCATATTCTTATATCATAGTATTCTCTGGCTAGTCGCTCTACTTCTATACTTCCATCGAGCAGCCAAAAACTGATATAAGCAATAGGTAGTTGAAGGAGCAGAATAAGGCAGCTCCCGAGTACGACGACCATAAAAGATCTTCCAAGAATATTCATTAATTCCTCACGATCATTGCTGCCATAAGCTTGAGCAACAAGACCTGTCGTACCCATCCTAAGAAAACCAAAACTCCAATAAATAAAATTGAAAATAATGGCTCCAATACCAACCGCACCAATGTAAGCAGCCGATTCCTGGCGCCCCATCAGGGCTGTATCGACCGAGCTGAGTAAGGGAACAGAAAGATTACTGATGATGTTTGGAATAGCTAAACGAAGGATTTGTCGATTCATAATTAGGAGCCATTTTTTGCCCAATGTAAGATGCGACATATTTTTAATACTTTATCATCAAAGTTGTTTTTAATTTTGAGGAATGAATTTTTCTGTGCAACATTAGTGAAAAGACATCGTAATTAATACCTATGACCTATCAGTACTACAAAAACATCTTCAAAGGGACTCCTATGCCATTTGCATTTGTCGATATGGATGTACTGGACGAAAATATAATCCAGATACTTAAAAGGGCTGGAAGTAAGCCAGTTCGTATTGCTACAAAATCTATCCGATCAACATATCTGCTTGAGTATATACTAAAAAGCAATGCTCGATTCAGAGGCTTGATGTGTTATCGGGCTGACGAAGCAGTGGCTTTATGCCAAAAAGGGTTTGATGATATTTTAATGGCTTATCCTATCGTGCATCTGCAAGATATCCGGAATATTGCCGTAGAAGTTAAAAGGGGTAAAAAGATCGTCATGATGACCGACTTGCCTGAGCATGTTGATCGAATTCAGCGAGTTGCTAAAGAGTTAGATGTTGAATTACCCGTTTGTGTAGATTTAAATATGTCTACACGGCTGTATGGGAAATATTTTGGGATATATCGCTCATCGATTAGTAATACAGGACAACTGTTGTCCTATATTGAAAAAATAAAAGAATCTTCTCATGTCAAATTACTGGCAGCAACTGGATATGAAGCACAGATTGCGGGTATGCCTGATAACTTACCAGGGAGCTGGTTGAGGAATATATTAACAGCTCATTTGAAACGTAAATCGTTTAAAGCGATATTGACTCGGCGAAAGGAAATGCTGAATTATATCAATGAGCAAGGGGTATACCTTGAATATATCAATGGCGGCAGTACTGGAAGTTTGGAGTATAGCATACAGGATGATAATTTAACAGAATTGGCTGTTGGTTCTGGTTTTTACTCGCCATACCTGTTCGATTATTATAATGACTTCCGTCATTTACCAGCAGCCTGGTGTGCTTTTGAACTTAGGCATCACCCCGAAAAAAGTATATATACAGGGGAAGGAGAAGGCTATGTAAGCTCTGGAGAAGTAGGGAAAGCAAAAAATCCACTACCTTTTTTGCCGGAAGGTATAAAGGTATTGAAATCAGAAATTCTTGGTGAATCACAAATATCATTCAGGTATTCAGGAGAGGTAAATCTTGGCATTGGCGATCCGATATTTATGAGATATGCAAAGGCTGGTGAATTATGTGATTTTTTTAGTCATTTGTACTTAATCAGAAATGGAAAAATTCAAAAACAGGTGGCTATCTCTAGTTAATAAAATATAGTTTTTGATAGTCACACTCTATCTTTTTTTATTTTATGATAAGTCGTGGAAATGTAAAAAAAAATATAAATACTTTAATGTGTATGAAAGGTTTTATGTTTTAGTATTTTGAATTTCAGTTGTTTGTGGTTTTGTTTATGGATTTTGAACATTTGTACTTGACTATTATCGTCATAGATAAGTAATTTTTTTTCGTCACAAAATGAATATTTTTTGTCTATTTTTTTTTATTTTCAATAATAATCTTTAGCTTTAACAAGCGAATATTTTTACAGAGATAATAGCTTTATTCTAAGATATATGCAGGATAAAAGAAACCAAATGAAACCTGCAAAATAGGGGACTCTAATGTTCCCTATTTTTATGCCCTTACCTGACTTGCTTAAACAGCCTTTTACTTACAAAATTTAGGGTGAACAGAGAAGTGTAAATTATTTTTTTATGAAAAAAGCTTAATTCTTTTTATATTTACAGTCCTTTTTACTAATGCAAAGTGAAACTCACTGTGAATAAGCTTCCTAATTTTATTATCGAAAATCGTGGCAGAGTATCTTTTGAATTCCTTAATAAAGGATTGAGAGATTTTCATGCTGCTCTGGATTATGTACGGGACATTCCTTATGGACGTACAACCAATAAGAAGAAACTTGAATTGGTATTGACCGAAAACAGAGGGACATGCAGTACAAAGCATGCTATCCTTACTGAATTGGCATCTGAAAATGGTTATCCTGACATCCAGTTAATGGTAGGGATATACAAAATGTGTGCGGATAATACTGTAGGCGTAGGCAAAGTGCTGGAAGAATATGGCTTAGACCATGTTCCTGAAGCGCATAGCTATATCGTTTATCAGCAAAGACGTTACGATTTTACACGCAACATTCAGTCCGATAAGTCTCCTTTTGATTCTCTTATTGAAGAATTACCAATCAGAACTGACCAGATTTCTGACTTTAAAAACGAATACCATAGAACTTACCTGACTAAATGGTTGAAATCTCATAAATTGAGAGGTCGTTGGAATGTAGACAAAATCTGGAAGGTACGAGAAGATTGTATCAGAGAATTAAGCGGTAAGAAGAAAACCGTTGTTTGGAGAGATTAATATATTTCTCTTAATAAATGATTCCCCTCTTTAAAACTATCCATATCACTAATGGCGCACCCAAAAGTGATGTAATAGCATTGATAGGTAAACTTTGAACAGACAAAGG
>JAHDFX010000013.1 GCA_020627965.1 Saprospiraceae bacterium
CAAGAAGATTCAGGATTTTAATTTTCCAGCCTTAATGGGAAGTGACAAATATCTGTTCTGTTTGGTCGCATCGAGATAAGCTGTCGCTTCTTGGTTATTGAGTTAACTAGCTCAATCTACGTAGGTCGCAGGGTTTGCCATTTTAGTAATTTTTCGAGAGACGTTTTTCTTTGGGGAGTTTTGTAGATTGTTTTTGCCGGTTTGATAAATATCGGTCTTAAATGCTTTATTAATTTATTATAAACCACTATTAAGTCTAGATCTTCTTCTATTTCTTCATCATTAGTTTGTAATGACTTCGACAAACAAAACATAAGATTATTACATCCTACTCTGCCTGACAATTGATACACTAACATTAAATAAAAAACCATTAAACTACTATTTACCGTTTTTAGACTTTAGAGCTTGTTTATTCTACGGTGAGTTGAAGGAAAGGTTTGGTTTTGGATTGGAAATATTTTTTTATCTATAAAAATAACGAGGAAATATGCTCTTATATACGAGTCAGTCTTGTATTGTCCAATTTAATTAATACTGCTAATAAGATGGTGAAGGAAAGCAGAGAAGAACCACCATAACTAACTAGAGGTAAGGGTATACCTATGATTGGCATGACCCCCATGGTCATACCTACATTGACAAAGAAGTGAAAAAATAATATGCTCGCTACTCCGTAGGCATAATATCGGGTGAATAATTCCCTTTGTCGTTCTGCAATAAAAGTGATTCTAAGGATCAATCCGATATAAAGTAAAATTAGAACGGCACTCCCGAAAAAGCCATGTTCTTCTCCTACTGTACAAAAAATAAAGTCGGTAGATTGTTCTGGAACATAGTTGAGTTGGGTAATTTGTCCTCTTAAAAAGCCACGCCCAGTCAAACCACCTGAACCAATTGCTCTCTTAGATTGATATAAGTTATAACCAGCGCCTAGTCTGTCTACTTCAGAGGGTTTCAGCCATACTTTTATTCGGTTTTGTTGATGAGGTTCAAGTATATTATTGAAAGCATAATTTACAGAAAAAGAATAAAGGGCAGATAAGACCAGTATTCCAGAAACCAAACTGACCAATTGCCTACGCTTACTTTGCCATGCAATGACCATTAATAATAATAACATGGTACCATCTAAAGCGAGTACATACTGTACAATATCATATTGAAACCCCAACCAGGTAACTGTTACAAGCACGGTAAAGGCCAATAACCACCAAATTTGTTTTTCTTTGAAGTTAGCGATATAAACCAAGCTAAAAAATAAAAGCAGAATGGCAAGAATAGTTAGGGGTTCAAATAACAGGGCTAGTACAGACAGGGCAGCAATAACCCCTCCTATCATGTACAACATAGCGGGCATTCCTGCTCGAAACAGTACTAAAAATAAAGCCATAAAAACCAATGCAGAGCCAGCATCTCCCTGTAAAAATATTAATCCGATAGGAATGACAATAATACCTATTGCCTGCCATCGTTGTTTGGTATTTCGGGAGATGGAGACATTGAAGCCACTTAGAAAAGCTGCGAGCCCCAGACAAGTAGCAAATTTAGCAAACTCTGAAGGTTGTAAACGTCCCATTCCCGGCAAATCGAACCAGGAGCGAGACCCTGCTATTTCTACTCCAAATAGCAAAACGGCCAGGAGCAGGATCATAGCAAATCCATATATAGGATAGGCAAATATCCTGAAAAAACGAGCATCCAGAATAATTGTAAAAAGACCAATAACCAGAGAGATAATGATCCAGAGAAGTTGATTGCCGTGTTTAGTACTAAAGTCCAGCATTTCAGGGGTTTTAGAATAACCTACTGAATAGACCATCAAAAAACCAACAGACACCAAAATTAAATAAAGTATAATGGTTATCCAGTCTGTTTCCCGCGTTGTCTGTCCTCTACGACTCATGACGACAAATATACGATTTCAGGTCTACAACTCCTGCAATAATGTAGCAGCTTTCTTATTATAATAATTATCCGAACTTATCAAGAGACTTAACAGGCTTTCAGTACGGTCGGTATTTCCAATTTTTAGATGCGCTAATGCCAGGTACCAGGTAGCATCATTGCTATAGCCTGATTTTGGTTCATTCATAATTTTTTCCAGAATGGGCATTGCTTGTTGGGTTTCTCCTGCTTTTAACAGAGATAAGCCATGAAAAAATTCTACCTGTAAATCATTGGGGTGTTCTTGCTTGGCTGTACGGAAATAGGTGACACTTTCTCTGTATTTTTTAGCATCATAAGTTTGTAATCCTCGATAAAAAGCTTCTACTTTTTTTACTGTATCATAGTTACTTCTAGTTGCCAATTCGTTCATATTATCATCAAACGCGCCAATATAATCGGCATAAAGTCGATTATCATTGTCGGAATACCAATAAAAAAGCCCTATGAAAGGCAGGAGTAAAAGCATGGCCGCTGCCGCAATGCGAAGAAATAGTCGTCGTGGTGGTACGGATGTTATTTGTTTTGTTTCTTCTTTATGGACTAGTGGTATTGTGGTTTTTTCAAGTGTTTTTTCGGCTACCTCAAGGCTATTAATGCTGGCATAGCCCTCAAGGGCATCCGTACAGAGGGGGCAATCCAGTAAATGGTTTTCTATTTCATGTGCTTTTTGTTCAGGTAACTTTTCCTGTAAGTAAAGCCTTATTTCTTCTTGTGTAAGGCAATCTCTCTGTTTGAAAATATTCATATCTATTAAGTAAGGGCGTGTTTAGCAAACATTAAGACGATCACTATTGGTCTTTTTCTGTTTGTTCTAATAATATTTTTTTCAGGTTTCTCTTTCCATTTTGCAAATAACTTTTGACCTGTTTCATACTAAATCCCGTTTGAGTAACAATCTGTTTGTATCGTTTAGCCTCAAGAAAGAAAAGTTTTACACAGGTACGTTGATTGTCTTCAAGTAGTTCAAGCGCTTCTTTAAGTTGTTTAGAATTAATGGAAAAATCACCTCTATTATATAGAGTCTCTTTTTCATAAAATTCCATAAATTCTTCGGTGTTTTTTTCTATTTTTTTAAAATTTTCCTGATCACGCTTGGTTTTTCGGTGTTTGTAAATATTATTAATACAATGATTTCTGGTAAAAAAGTATAGCCAATTTTTAAAACTTTTAATATCTTGATGAGGTAAGTCGTGGATAAGTCTTTCAAAGATATCCATCATCGCATCTCGGCTGTCTTCTTCATTTTTTAAATATTTCAGACACACCCCATAAACCAGATGTTTATAACGATTAAATAGTTCCCCTAAATGAGACCGTTCTTTTGTGATACGGTACTGGGAAGCTAATTGCTCATCACTTAGCAATTGGGCGGGTTGAGACATACGTTTGGCTCTTTTTATATAATATACTTTATTCTGAAATAAGTGCTAGGACTGAATTATTTCAGAATAAAGTCTAATGGAGTTGGAATAATACGCTTTTCTCTGCAAAGATATACGTATTTCGGGATTCTTAAAACTTAAGTGATCTAATAATCAACTCTAATTGCTGCATGAGCGAGCGTTTGTCTTCTCCTGGTGCATATATAAAGCCATCTACAAAAACAACTTTTTGCGATTTAGGGTTATAAACCATATAGCTCGCAAAAGGTCCCCCCATGAAGTCATTTTTCATATTCCATAGCCCTTTGACCTCCAAAGCATAATAACCATTAATGTCTGTTTTACTAAATACAGGCATCATATTGACCTTATCTGAAATCATATAGGAGCCTTTTACCCTGCTCGTGACTAAACGTCTTCCTATACTATCTCGCAAAGCAAGAATACTCTCTTCATTAAGTTGCGTATCTTCGCTATAACTTGAAACTCTAAGCAATATATTACTGCTAATTTCTCCTGTTTCTCTTCGTATCCACATTTCACGATTTACGGAATCTAAAACAGCTGCTTTGTATGTTCCGGGTATACTCATTTTCACCCCTAGTTTGGACTGGATTTTTTCTCCTAATTTTCGGTTCAGACCAGATTGGTAAGTATTGGCACTGATCTTTCTTTTGTCAGCTTCTTCTATTTTCTGAATGATGCTTTGTTGTTTCTTTTTGATATTTTCTAACAACTGGGCTTTATTTGGAGCAAAAATATAAATGACCAATTGCCCTTCTGCCCAAAGGTCTTCCAATACCGCAGTGTTATAATCAAAGTCTATTTTTGCCCTTTCCACACCTTCTTTACCAATAATGCGAGTAATTTCTTTGGTGGTTTTAGTGTTTTTCGACAAATCTCCTATAAAGACAATGACCCGCCACTCTTTCTGCAAACGTGTCATATCTATTCCTTTGACGTACTTTACATCAAAAATAGGTTCTGGCTGCGGCAATACTTTAAATTCCTCAGACATATATTCTCTGAAAGCTTCTCCCGGCAAACTTTCCCAAATATCATTCTCAGAGACGACTAGTACCTGACCAGCTTTGCCTATAGCGGTATTAAGTGGTCTGTCTTCTCCACAGGAAAACAATGTAATGGCTGCAACGAGCATTAAAATAAGCTGATTTTTCATAGAGGCAATTTACTACAAAATCTAAAGAGAAAAAAAGTCAAATTAAAAAGTAACGAACTGTTCATCTAAATAGATGTAGGAAACAGATAATTTGGTGGGTATAAAATTAATTTTATTCTTTGAAAAACTTATAAAAGTATCTCACGTTTTCAGCAAATAAATTTCATTCCTGCAACTCTTTATTCACCTTTTCTAATAATACTTCATAAAAAGGGCGTTTCAATATTTTGGCTTTAAGCCAACAATAAAAAGACATGTCAATGGTACTTTGTCGTTCTTCAGCAGGTATTTCGTATTCAGATAATTTGGTGTAAAATGCTTCCGTATCCCATTCGTAGGGTTTATTGGTATAAATACGCAAAAAATCCAGATACGCTTTTATAAATTGCTGTGAAGGGTGTCGGATAAAAGCTTTAAAATAGCGTTCCATAGAACGAATCCGGTTGAGTACAATTTCCTGATTTCCGAGTTCATATTGTGTCAATGTCTCTATCATACTTTTTCGGAGCAGCCAGGCTTTACCCATTTTTTTCTCACATATTTTGTCGCTCGGCATCGACCAAAAAACCTTATGTGCATGATCAAAATCATTATTAAAACCATAATAAGTACCGAGACTAAGTTGGGCATTTAATTCATCCTTTACATTAAGTTTGACCGTTTTTTGCTCTAATAATTCAATGTGTAATCGAATAGCTTCTTCCAGTTTGCCTTCAAAATTGCGAATCGCTGCGGTCAACATCACATAAGAGGGATAAAATCGTCCGTAATGATGTCCCTGATAAGTTTCCATATTAGTATATAACTGCTCCAGATAAGCTAGTGATTCAGGAAATTTCCGATTTCGATATAATACATGAGCAATCATATACAAGAGGCTCAATTTATAAAAATGCTGATGCCGGGAAAACCCATATTGAGATTCCGCAGCTTTGTATTGAGCGATTATATAAGGTTCAAAATCGTAAAAATCCTGCTGAACTAGTGCCATACTCCGCACAATAGCAACAAGGTTATATAATAATCGGGGGCGCTTAGTGACTACCTCAGTCAGTTCATACTCCGTCAATACCTGATGAATCGCCCGAATGAACTTGAAATTTCTCCCTTCAATACGCCTTTCCTGTACTTTTTCCCGGATAACGGCATGTGCAAAAATAACTCGTTCATCCTCCTCCAGTAGTTTTCTGTTGTCTTTATATTTTTGAATAATCTCTGGCACATTCATACCAAATTCAGAAGGTGACTTCTCAATCTGTAGCAGATAAATATTATTCAACAGGTCGAACTGATCGTGTGCTTTTGCCAGTTTTTCCGCTTTATGTAAATAAAACCAGGCTAATCGGTGAGTTTTTTTGTCAAATAGATAACGAGCAAGCGAAATAAATCCCATAACAGGAGCAGCGGTTGTGGGGTCTGCATCCATTCTTTTCAGAACAATAAAATCTGTTAAATGGCGAATAAGTCGTTTTCGAATAGCATAATAAGCTTCTTTGTTAGGAACCTTCAAATGACTGACCATAAATTCGGGTTTAGTACTGTCTTTTACCAACAAATACTCAAAAAGCTCCAAATCTTTACGCCCCTTTTTCTTTTTTTGTCGATGAATAAAACTACGAAACTCGCGGACATCATCTACATTCAATGTGCGTATAATTTCTTTGATTTTATCCATAATTTTTTTTAGTAAAAATACGTTTTTAACTAAAAAAAACAATTGAATATCAGTTTTTTAACAAAAATTAGGTTTCTGTTAAAAATACGTTTTTAATTAAATTTGGTTTTGACTAGCGAATTTTCGCCTGTATGTTTGTGGTGTCAAATGGCGAAAGCCACAAGATTCTTTCACTAAAAAATAAACATTATGGAAGACACAATTTTGAGTCAGAACACATCCGCATGGAGATTTCAAGTATGGATAGCTTTTGCACTATCTTTTGGATTAACACTCATCGGTCTGTACTATGCCGAAATAGATATCTGGACTAAAGGTTATCTAGCTATGGGTCTTATATTTACCGTAGGCTCTTGTTTTTCTCTGGCAAAGACACTACGTGATGACCATGAGTATAGCAAAGTGGTTAATCGGGTAAGCGCAGCAAAAACTGAGCAAATTCTAAAAGATTACGAAGGGCGATAATCCCATTTCTGTAAATAAAGTGAAAGACCTTCTGGCCGGCTGATAAAGTTGTGTCGGGAGGTCTTTTTTTTGTACTATACTTAAAAATAAAACCTAATACCTTAGAGCTTATCATCACAGTTTGCTCCATCCTTATTACCTTTGTACCAACACATACTAATGAAGCAACCAAAACGCATATTGGTAGCACCATTAAATTGGGGCTTAGGGCATGTTACCCGCTGTATGCCGATTATTGATGAATGCATCAGGCAAGGGGCAGAGGTGTGGCTGGCCTCAGACGGGCGGGCTTACCATTTGCTAAAAAAAGAATACCCTCAACTGCCTTTATTACAATTACCTGCCTACAATATTCGTTATGGTAATAGCAGCATGGTTGTCAATATGGCATTACAAATGCCTAAGATACTCTGGGTAATGCGGCAGGAGCAGCAAGTTCTTCAAAAATATATCAAAAAACATCAGATTGATGCTGTGATATCCGACAATCGCTTTGGCTGTTTTTCAGCTTCGGTTCCCTGTGTTTTTCTGAGCCACCAAATTCATCTGAAAATTCCAGCTTTAATGGGACTGGGCACTTTTGCTAAATGGAATAACCGCAGATTGATTCAACGGTATTATGAATGTTGGGTTCCTGATTTTGAAGACGAGCCTAACCTTTCTGGCAGTCTTTCGCATGGCAAAAAACTCGCTAATATGCGATTTATCGGTCCACTCTCCCGAATGAAGCCATCACCAGCAAATAAAAAATATGATGTAATTGCCGTTTTGTCAGGCCCAGAGCCTCAGCGAAGTTATTTTGAAGATATTATTTTGAAACAAGCCCAACAACTTCCACATTCTTTTTTAGTTGTAAAAGGTAAAACAGATAGTGAAACTCAAACAAAAAACAATAATATAGAAATTGTATCTTATATGATCGGTCATGAATTGAATAAAGCTATACTATCCAGTGACATAATCCTTTGTCGTTCAGGCTACAGTACGCTAATGGACCTGGCAATATTAGGTAAAAAAAACGTTATCCTTGTTCCTACTCCCGGACAAACAGAACAGGAGTATTTGGCAAAAACATTCAGCGATAAAAAAATATTTCTAGTTGAAAATCAAAATACGCTGAATTTGGAACGAGCTTTGTGGAAAGTAAAGGCTTATTCTGGACTAGAAATAAGACAAAATCATCAAGCATTGCAGACAGCTATACAAGCACTTTTGTCCATTTTATAAATAAGCCCACTTAAAGAATGAGAACTATGAGAAAAATCAAAGTAGCCTTCTTTGCCGAAAACCTAATTAGCGATTTTGACGGATGTTCACGCACAGTCTATCAAATCCTTAACCGAATTCCTAAAGATGAATTTGAGTTTATGTATTTCTGTGGCGTAAAACCCGATCAGGAGGTAAATGCAGAAGTCTTTAAATTTCCTACTGTAAAAGTCCCATTTAACAGTACCTATGAAGCCGCAATCCCATATTTCCACAAGGCTAAATTGTGGAAAGCACTCGACAATTTCGAGCCAGATGTGATTCATTTCACCAGCCCCTCCCCTATGGCGAGTTATGCTAAAAAATATGGTAGAGAAAGGAATATTCCGGTAATATCCATTTACCATACTCACTATATGTCTTACGTAAAATACTATTTTCGTAAACTAAAATTTGCTATCCCTTTTTTCAAAAAGTATATTGAAAGGACCACTTTAGGTTTTTATAATGATCTGAAAAAGGTATACGTTCCTACAAACGAAATTATTGACGATCTGGTTAATGACGCTAAACTAAATGGACAAAATTTAAAGCTCTGGCAACGTGGTTTAGATAACGAGCTTTTCAATCCCAACAAAAAGGATACACACTATATACAATCTATAACTGGCAATAAGCATCCAGTTATTTTGTTTGCCAGTCGTTTTGTGTGGGAAAAGAACCTACAAGCATTGATCGATTTATATAAATTTTACCAAAATAAAAATGAAAAGATCAATTTTGTAGTAGCCGGTGATGGGGTAGCAGGTAGAGAACTGAAAGCCAAAATGCCCGATGCGCATTTCGTAGGCATGGTTGGCCATCAGGAATTAGCAAAACTCTACGCTTCTACCGATATTTTCTTCTTTCCTTCTGATACAGAAACCTATGGCAATGTTGTCGTGGAAGCAATTGCTTCAGGCACCCCTTGCGTAGCTGCCAATGGTGGTGGGCCAAAAAGCTACCTGACACATGGGGAAACAGCATGGCTCTGTGAACCAGACGACATAGAAACGTATTATAATACGATACAGGCTTTACTTGCAGATAAAAATGCTTATTATAAAACAGTGCAAAAAGGACTGGAATTCACCCAAACGCTTAGTTGGGATGATTTAGTTGATATTTACTTTGAGGACTTACGTCAATTAGTACGAAGTAAAAACTTTATTCAGGCTCGTCCAATTGCCAGAACGAATACTCATATGAAACAGAGCTTCGAGATTTAATATTTTTACATTAAGCCGTTCCACGTCAATATCGTGTGGTTCAAGATCATTACCCATGCAAATCCTTTTCATATCTCACAAACATCCCCCATCTATTGGCGGAATGGAGAAACAGAGTTATGAATTAGTCAAAACGATAGAAAAAGAGCATACTGTATATAAAGTCATCTATGATTCCAGTCAGGAAAACCTTGTATATTTTTTTTGGCAACTTAAAAGTCGAGTCAAAAAAATTCTTCATGCACATCCCGACATAGACATCATACACCTGAATGACGGGCTAATGGGTTATTTCGGACTTTGGCTGCAATCTTATACCAAAACACCAGTAGTCGTAACATTTCATGGCTTGGATATAGTGTTTCCCAACAAGCTATTTCAAAACAAAGTTGTTCCCAAACTTAGAAGTTATGCTGGCGCTATCTCTGTAAGCGAAGCAACTGCCCAAGCCTGCATCGAACGGCAGTTTCCAGCAGAAAAAGTCTTTGTCGTACCCAATGGAGTAGACCACGATATTGCTAGCCTGCCTGTAAATGAAAAAAAAGTCAAAGTCGATTTTCTCAATAAATTTGGTATTCAATTAGCGGAACGAAAAGTCATTGTCAGCATTGGGCGTCCTGTGCGTCGAAAAGGGTTTTCCTGGTTTATAGAGCAGGTGCTTCCAAAGCTTTCAGATGATGTTTTGTTTGTAATGATCGGGCCTCGTTCTAAAAATAAAAAGCAGGCACTCTGGAGAAGCATTTTACCGAAGTCCTGGGTACATGAGATAGACTTATTCTGGGGTGCTTCCAGTGATGAGGACACATTAAATAAATTGGCAAAAAGACCAGAATTCAGTAAAAAATTAATTCAAACTGGCAGCATACCTTATCAAGAGGTTATGGGCTTACTTAGCCTAGCTGATTTATTCGTTATGCCCAACATAAAAGTACCTGGTGATGCGGAAGGCTTCGGGCTTGTAGCCTTAGAAGCTTCTCTCCGACAAACCACAGTGCTCGCCAGCGACTTAGAAGGTATCACAGAAGCGATCAAAAATGATAAAAATGGTTATTTGTTGCCTCCTGGCGATGAGCAGGCATGGGCAAATAAGATAGAAGAACTCTTATCCGACAGTAACAAATTAGCCCAGAAAAGTAAAAATTTTAAAGCGTTCACACTCCATAATTTTAGTTGGAAAAAAATGGCAAATGGCTACTTAAAGGTATTTGAGCAAATACTATAACCGCCCTCCAAAAACATAAGATTCCGTATAATGATTGAGTTCTTCTCCACAATATTTACAGTACCCAGCATCAGCATCATGCCCCTCACGCGCACATGATGGACAAGACTGCGTAGAGATTAGATCATCCTTTTTCTGGTTGGCCATTTCTGAAGTAACAATACCTGTTGGTACCGCAATCACTCCATATCCCATAATCATAACCAGAGCTGCCAGGAATTGTCCGAAAGGTGTTGTTGGTGCAATATCTCCATAACCTACAGTAGTCAGGGTTACAATTGCCCAATATATACTTCTTGGGATACTGGTAAAGGTTGTACCTTCCTGCCCGCCTTCTACCAAGTACATGACAGATCCTATAATTGTCACCATTAACAGAATGAATACAAGAAACACTGTGATCTTAGCCCGGCTTGCACGCAGTGCTGATGTAATAACTGCGCCTTCATTAAGAAAATGCCCTAACTTGAATATCCGAAAGATACGGAGTAATCGCAGTGCACGAATAACAACCAAATAGTGAGTTCCTGCCAATATCAAACTTAAATAGGTAGGAATGATTGCTATCAGGTCGATAATACCAAAAAAACTAGTCGCATAAGCCATAGGTCGGCGTACACTGAGCAATCTCAAAATATATTCTATAGTAAAAGCTATAGTAAAAAACCATTCAACGACTTTCAGCAGGGTTCGAAAACGGATTTCTATGTAAGATACCGTTTCCAACATCACTACCAGCACACTACACAGAATGAACACCAATAGCCAGATATCGAATAATTTGCCCAGGCGGGTATCCGCCTCAAATATAATTTCGTAAAGCTTTTCTCGCCATGGAGACAGCGGCTTAACTTTGTAAGTCATGACCTTTTAAAATTGATAAATAGAACGTAAAAGTACAGCATTTATTTACAATACCCCGTTGCAACAAAGTTTTTTCATTAAAAACAAAAACTTTTCAGAATGTTTTCGTATTTTAGAAAGATAAACACAAGTTCGTTGTAAATTTGTGAGCTTAGAATGTATTTAAGTTTCCCTCAATTGGCTACAAGTGGTAAATTTAAACATGTTCTTAATCCGAATCAATCATCTAATTTTCATATGAGTTCAATAAATAAAGTAATTTTAATTGGTCGCCTTGGAGGTGACCCCGAAGTACGTCATTTGGAAAACGGTGCTTCTGTCGCCAAATTTTCATTAGCAACCACAGAATCCTACAAAGACAAATCCGATCAGTGGCAAGACCAGACAGAGTGGCATGATATAGTGATGTGGAGATACCTGGCAGAGCGTGCTGAAAGGCAACTAAAAAAAGGGAAACTAATCTTTGTAGAAGGTAAGCTTACGCACCGTAAATGGGTAGATAAAGAGGGAAATAATCGTAAGACAACCGAGGTAGTTGCTAGTACATTCAGGTTACTGGAAAAACGTGAAAATGCTTCAAGTGGCTATTTCCCAGGAGAAAATGATGAAGTTGCAGTTTCTAATAAACCTGCATCAACAACTGATACCTCTGGTTCTGCTCAAGAAAATAATGTCGTGGAGGAAGCAGCCGATGATCTGCCATTCTGATCAGACATTTATTTATAAATAGTGCCGATCAACCGAGGGTCGGCATGATTTTATTCAACAAAGTCTATTCTCTTGGAAAGCGAACCTGGCGGGGAATCTCTCCTGCTAATATACGATCAACTACTACTGCTAAATGCTGCTACTTCGCCTATTGAAGTAGGGATTGCCAGCGTATTATGTCTATTTCTTTTATTAGCTTCAGCTTTGGTTTCCGGTTCAGAAGTTGCCTACTTTTCGCTTGACAATAATGATGTAGAAGAGGTAGAAAAAGATGCGGATAAAACCGACAAACGCATTACCGACTTACTGAATGAAAAAGAATACCTGCTGGCAACCATTCTGGTGACCAACAATTTTATTAATGTTGCCATCATCATGTTGTCTGCTTTCGTGCTGGGTAACCTAATACCTGAAGGACAAATACCCGATGCTCTAAAATTTCTTATCGAAGTTGTTTTGGTAACATTTCTACTTGTCTTATTTGGAGAAGTGTCGCCCAAAGTATATGCTAGCACAAATAATATACGAGTTGCCCGTCTCATGGCTCGCCCGCTAACCTTTTTACGTAAACTTACTTTTCCCATTTCTGCTTTACTCGTCAATAGCACATCACTTATTGAACGCCGTATTGCGAAGCGTTATGATTCAGGCAAGGCAGTTAGCATGGAAGATATCGATCAGGCTATAGAACTGGCAGTTACAGACACTCAGGACGCCAAGCAAGATATTCGTTTATTGAAAAGTATTGTTAAGTTTGGTAATGTTTCTGTCAAACAGATCATGCGTTCCAGGGTAGATGTCACCGCAGTAGAACAGGAAGCTAATTTCGAGGAATTATTGGAATTGGTAAGAGAGTCGGGGTATTCCCGTATCCCTGTTTATGATGATAATTTTGACAATGTAACTGGCGTACTTTATGCCAAAGATTTATTAGAATATCTTGATGAAAATTCAAATTTCAAATGGCAAAAAGTCATTCGATCAGCTTTTTTCGTCCCGGAAACCAAGAAAATAGATGACCTTTTGCAGGAATTTCAGGAAAGGCGTATTCATATTGCTATTGTCGTAGATGAATATGGTGGCACACTAGGTATTGTAACACTTGAAGATGTTCTGGAAGAAATTATTGGCGAGATCAAAGATGAATTTGATGATCAGATAGAGCTGGAATATGAAAAGATAGACGAATTTAATTATAAATTTGAAGGGAAGACTTTACTAAATGACCTCTGTCGTGTAGTGGGTTTGGATACTGCTACCTTTGATGAAGTAAAAGGAGAATCAGACTCTATGGCCGGACTAGTATTAGAATTGGCCGGACGCATTCCTAAAGTTAAAGAGCAGTTGGAATACAAAAACTATCTCTTCACCATTACAGAAGCTGATAAGCGCAGAATCATACAGGTAAAAATGACCATAGCACCCGAAGCAGAGACCTCCGGTTATTAAACCTTCCTACTCAATTTTTATTTCTACACGACGGTTCATCTGACGACCTTCTTCGATATTATTATCTGCTATAGGTTCTATCTCTCCTTTACCTAAAACCGTCATCCTGTCTGCCTGTATACCTCTTGAAATAAGATATTCTTTCACCGACTGTGATCGTTTTTCAGAGAGTATTTGATTATCCTTTTCTTTTCCAATATTATCGGTATGGCCGACGATTTCAATACTTAGCTCAGGATGATTTTTTAACACCTCAAAAATTTTGTCAATATCTGATTTAGCGGCTTCTTTCAACCCCCACTGATTAAACTCAAATTCCAGATTTTGTAAAACAATGACTTTCGGTATTTCTAAAGGAGTTGGAGTGACTGGTGAAGATGAGGTAAATTTTAATTCAGGCTCTGTTTTAATATTTTTTCCTTCCTTTTTCAAAGGTTTAGCAATGCTTTTCTCTAGTACAACTACAGGCTTTCGCCTCATCGAATGTCGGATAGAATCCTGATATAAATGTTTTCTTATGATTTCTATATCACAATTAATTTTGCCATCAAGTGGAATTATTTTTACATCATCGAAGTCATATTCTATCCGCTGTTTTGGACCATAAGATTTAAGATATTTTTTATACTGTTTTTCATTAAAAGGATTGTTTTTTGTTAATTCATCTGTTAGCAGATTGCCAAATATCAGGGTTTTCTCATTGCCTTTTGCCACATAATTATATTCTACCTGTATCCATTCTCCTTCTTTCAATTGCTTTGGCAAAGGAATATTAACACAACTTTCCGCATAATTATTCAATGCGAGTTCTTTTGCGAAAAGCATTTCCTCTGTAAACAAAATACCAATAGCTTCTAATTTAAACTGGTCGGGTCTTACTTTGAAGGAGATAAGATATTCTTTGCCTTTTTCTAAAGGACAGAGTAGATCCGTCTGAGCAAATTTTCGGTCGTTTTTCTTAGCTCCATTGAATACTAACAGCCTGATATACTTACCTCTTTGTCTACCTTCCCGGTAACCGAATAATTTATTACTGGTGCTTCTCCAGCCTTTTGGGCTACAATTTTCATGATATTTTTTACAAATATTGACCTCATGAAAACCAGTATTGGTCGTCAGGCTTTGCGCATTGGCAAGAAAAAAAACAAAAAGAAGGGTCAACAACAATATTGTCTTTTTCATAAGGAAGTGGATTCTGCTTACTGTTGTTTATAGCGTTAAAACCTATGAAGGATACACAAAAACTAAAAGTTATTCATAGATTAAACACTTCAAACCAGCTGCCTCCCTTACTTAGCAGTGGTTTATGTACAAAAAACAGATGCTAAACTCCACGTTGTCGCATTGCTTCATATAACATCATTCCTGCTGCTACAGAAACATTATAAGAGTCCGTTTTTCCGGCTTGCGGAATAATAAATTTTTCATCCGTCTTACGCATCAAAGCATGGCTAACTCCCTCATCTTCAGCGCCCAGAATCAGGGCTACAGGCGCTGTTAAATCCAACTTACTTAGTGGTTTTTCAGCCTGCAAACTACTGGCAAACACCTGAATTCCCGACATTTGCAAAAAATCAATTGCTAAGGGCAAGCTATGTTCTCGGCAAACTGGCAAATGTGTTAAAGCACCAGCTGAGGTTTTTATGGCATCAGCATTAATACGGGCGGCACCTTTTTTGGGAATCACCAAAGCATGTGCACCTGCACATTCTGCTGTACGGGCAATGGCACCAAAATTACGAACATCTGTTATTCCGTCCAATATCAGTATGAGTGGTGTTTTTTCATATTCGTACAAGTGGGGCAATAAGTCTTCCAATTTATAATAGCTTATCAAAGCCACAAATGCCACGATTCCCTGATGATTACCTGGCGCAAATTTCTGAAGTCGTTCTTTGGGTGAATACTGGAGCGTAATGTCATACTCCTTACAAACCTTACGAACTTCTTTTTCAAATTCACCTCTTATGCCTCTTTGCAGCATGACTTTATCAATGGAAGTACCTCCACGAATGGCATCCAGCACGGGATGACGACCGTATATAATGCTATTATCTTTTTTCATTTTTTCTATTTACTTGACAATGGTTGAGTGGTGAGTGGTGAGTGATAACTAACTACTTAACTACTCACTTACTCAACTACTATCCAAAGTCCAAACAATTTACTAACTTGTATATAAACTACCAATCACTTACTCAACTAATCACTCAATAACCACCCCAAAACACGAAGGAACGAAAAACCAAAGGATTATGAAAACCAGAATACTTGTTTTTTGTCTATTGTTGACAGCATGCCAATCAGGACAAGAGACACCAACAGAGCAAAAAACACAAGTACAACAGAACATGACTAAG
Organism: Saprospiraceae bacterium; assembly: GCA_020627965.1. Lineage (GTDB taxonomy): Bacteria > Bacteroidota > Bacteroidia > Chitinophagales > Saprospiraceae > JAHDEO01. The sequence continues at coordinate 15,730 of JAHDFX010000013.1, forward strand.
ATAGAACTAACATTGGAAGAAGCAAATCGACTGGCAGGACTTCCTATGAGTTGCATACAGAATCCCCTACCCTATAAGTCGGGCGTCGTTATTGCTTCGGAGGCTGATTTGCAGATGCCGCAGGTACATCATCCGGCTTTTTATGGCTGTTTCGACTGGCATTCTGCTGTGCATGGTCATTGGGTTTTGGTCAATTTATTGAAGCACTTCCCGGATTTGGATAATAAGGAAAAGATTCGTCAGATGCTCCATGAAAATTTATTGAAAGAAAATATTTTGACGGAAGTCGAGTATTTCAGCATGAATAAATGGACAAAAAGCTTTGAACGGACTTATGGCTGGGCATGGTTACTCAAACTGACAGAGGAACTACATACCTGGGATGATAAAGATGCCAAAGCCTGGGAAGCTAATCTGCAACCACTGACCGACATTATTATTGAAAAATATATTGAGTATTATCCAAAATTGGTTTACCCTATTCGTGTCGGTGAGCATAGCAATACGGCTTTCGGGATGACTTTCGCCTGGGATTATGCCAATACGACCGGACATACTGAATTAAAAAATGCCATAGAACAACGGGCAAAGGCTTACTACACCAAAGACAAAGGCTGCCCGATCAGTTGGGAGCCGAGTGGTTATGATTTTTTGTCTCCTTGTCTGGAAGAGGCAGATATTATGCGAAGGGTTTTGTCTAAAGATGAGTTTAAACAATGGTTCGAGCAATTTCTGCCCGACTTAGTCAATTCCGAAACAGCCGCTTTGGAACCGGCAGTCGTTAGTGATCGTTCTGATGGGAAACTGGTGCATTTGGATGGATTGAATTTTAGTCGTGCCTGGTGTTTATATGGCATCACTAAGGAGCACCCCGAATGGGCACATTTGAATAAAATCGCTGATGAACATATGGCTTTTTCTCTGCCCAATATCGTGGATGGAGATTATATGGGTGAGCATTGGCTGGGCTCTTTTGCTTTGTTTGCTTTGAATGCTAAGTAGTGGTGTAGTGGGAATTAGTTTTTTTATAGATTTTGCCTTGCAAAACCTTTTATTCTTATGACGGAATTATATCATGATACGCCATTGGGATTTGTACAGATTCATTGTAGTGAGCAAGGTATCACCGCTTTGAAATTTCTGGATGATTACCAGCCTGTAGAGGCAGAAAAACTTTTAAGGTGTGCAAATGAAAGTCTTCCTTTGCTTTCGCAATGTGCAAACGAGCTAGACGAATATTTCTCAGGAAAAAGGAATAGCTTTGATGTTGCGATAGACAGGACTGATGCTACAGATTTTCATCGGGAAGTTTGGTCTGCTGTTGTACAAATTCCTATAGGTGAAACACGTACTTATGCCCAAATTGCACAGCAACTTAACAGACCTAAAGCTGCTCGTGCTGTCGGTCGGGCAAATGCCTTGAATCCTCTGGCTATTTTAGTGCCTTGCCATCGGCTTATCGGTTCAGACGGGAAGCTTAGAGGTTATGCTTATGGCTTGGAAAGGAAGCAGGCTTTGCTGGATTTGGAAGCTAAGTTGTTTTAGAACGTGTTTAATCATGAATGATGAATTTTTTTACTGAGTTCTTTGTACATTCATGGGATGAGTCTTTGAATTGGATTATTAGTAATTAGTTAAAACTTCACCATACACTATGCAAGAACAACCACCTCCTATTTTCCGTTCCTGGCAACAATTCTATGCCTTTGTGCTGATTATGCACGTTATTGTTATCACTTTGTTTTACCTATTTACCAAGTTGTATGAATAATTTAGACTGGCTCGTGCTAGGCATAACACTCGCCTATATTATCGGTTATGGTATATGGAAAGCGCGCGGTATCAAGACAACGGAGGGCTATCTGCTGGGCAAGCGAGAACTGAAATGGTATACTATTGGGCTTTCTATTGTGGCAACACAGGCTAGCGCTATTACCTTCCTATCTACGCCCGGACAGGCTTTTGAGGAGGGGATGGGTTTTGCTCAATTTTATTTTGGGATGCCGATTGCTATGGTTATTTTATCGGCTGTCTTTATTCCGGTATTCTATCGGATGAAAGTGTATACGGCTTATGAATTTCTGGAAACTCGTTTCGGATTACCTACCCGTATGCTGACCGCCTTTTTGTTCTTGTTGTCCAGAGGAATGGCAGCAGCGATTACCGTTTATGCACCAGCAATTATCCTGTCTTCTATTATGGGCTGGAGCCTCAATAGCACCATTCTTATCATGGGTGCGCTGGTGATATTTTACACATTCATTGGCGGTACAAATGCAGTTAGTCAAACACAGAAACAGCAAATGATTATCATCCTTACAGGAATGGTGATCGCATTTTTTATTTTAATTCAATTATTGCCAGCAGATATTGGTTTTAATGATGCCGTTCGTGTGGCAGGCAAAACAGGTAAGCTGGAAGTGGTGAATTTTGAATTTGACTGGAACAATAAATATAATATATGGACAGGCATATTTGGTAGTACTTTTCTTTTTCTGTCCTACTTTGGAACGGATCAATCTCAGGTACAACGTTATTTATCCGGGAAATCATTGCGAGAAAGCCGACTGGGTTTATTGTTTAACGGGCTTTTCAAAGTTCCGATGCAGTTTTGTATTCTGTTTTTAGGAGCGATGATTTTTGTCTTTTATCAATTCCAACAACCGCCTGTTTTTTTTAATTCGGCTGCCGTCAATAAGATTAATCAGACAGAATATGCGGATGAATTTGCTCATTTGGAAATAGCTCACTCTACTAATTTTCAATTAAAACAAGAAAAAATCCGTTATCTCGTAGATGTCATGAAAACGGATGATGACAAGGAAATTGCACAGGCAGAACTGGCACTAAATCAATTGCAGACAGAAAGCGATGCAATCAAATCTCAAGTCCGTCAACTAATTGAAAAATCCGGCATTAATGTAAAGTCTAAGGATTCTGATTATGTGTTTATTTCTTTTGTTTTAAATTATTTGCCGCATGGCTTAATAGGCTTATTATTGGCAGTGATTTTTTCGGCCGCTATGTCTACCACTGCATCCGAATTAAATGCATTGGCAACAGCCACCACAATTGACTTTTACAAACGAGCCATCGTTACCAAGATGGATGACCAACATTACCTAAAGGCATCCAAACTGTTTACACTAGGTTGGGGAATATTGATTCTTATTTTTGCGGCTTCGGTCTCTTTGTTTGATAATTTGATCGAGGCTGTGAATATTGTGGGTTCCATTTTTTATGGTACTATTTTAGGTATTTTTCTGGTCGCTTTCTTTTTGAAACGAGTTGGTGGAAAAGCCGTTTTTATAGCGGCTTTGCTAGCTGAGGTCTTGGTGATTACTGTCTTTGTACTCGATAAGTATGAGATATTGAATATTGCTTATTTGTGGTTAAATCTGATCGGATGTGTGTTGGTGATTTTGCTGGCTTCTTTGATAGAGCAGACTCGCCCGACGCCCCCCTTACCCTTAGAGCATGTTTAAGTAAGTGGCTAAACGTAAATCAATCAATAAAAGTCCAGAAGATACCAAAACGGAAATTCATGTCTCTGGTAGGGTAATTTGGAGCGACAATAAGTGTACGTTGCAAAATAGCCTGAGAGATATTTTCCATTTTAACGAAGGCTTCAAAGCGATTAACTTTAAAATCTGCAAAGACATCCACAATCGGGTAAACGCCTTGATTTACAAAGTCCTGATTGAAGAACTGACCAGTGACAATTTGCCAGTTATCTCCTCTGAAACTGGTATTCATGCGCACATCTGCGCCTAATTTCATCAGCGCAGCACCTTTGAACAAATTGCCTTGAAAAAATGCACTATGTTGCGACCAAAATCCTGGCAAACGCAGTCCTACTAAATCCGATTGCTGAAAAACGAAGCGGTTTTCGAGGTGTAATTTCCATAAACTGACATTTCCTTCAATGAAAATCTGAAAAATATTTTTCAACTCTGTTGCCTGTATGGGCATTGCCAAAGTATCGTAATAAATCAGGTTATTGATTAAATGGTTTTGAATGCCGCCCTTAAGCTGAAACCGAGAAGTTTTGGATAATTGAATATTGGGAAGACTGTACTGTATCCTCAAATTGGTTTCATTGGTTTTCTTGAAATCTGTTTCCCAGACTTGTTCTTGCGATACGAATAACTTTCTCTGTAAGAGATTGGGCGAATATTGATGCTGTAGCAATTGCCCTTCCAGTTTACCTAATTTGCCGACTTGCAAGCCTGCTTTGCCCCTGAGTAAATAGTCGCCCAGATTGGTACCTAATTCATAATATCCGTCAGCTTTTACGTCAAAAACATTTAATATCGAGGTACTTAATTCGGCAGAAACCCGTAGTTCCTGCAATAAATATTCTTCTGGCTCCTGATTGATAAAAACAAAAGCATGAGAGAGGGCTGGTTTGAAACTAAAAGCCTCATTTTTACCTATGTAAAGAAATGCTCCAAAGCGGTTTTCTATTTTTCTAATATTTATAAAATGGCGAAGTCCGATTTCATTGGTTTTAAAAATGCCATAGAAGTCCGGTGCTGAAATAGGTGTTGGGTCAGTATCAAAAAACTTCAATTGCTCTTTCTGATAACGAAACCGATGCGACAAACCTACGCCCGGACGAGGTGTACGTATATTTCTTCCTGAAGTCTTTACTCGTCTTCTTTTCGGAAGTGTGTCCAGTTCCGGCACTTTGGGTTCAATTTTTTTATCGGCTTTACGCCAAAGATTGAGATAATGTGAATAAGTAAATTCATCGTAATCATACTCTGTTTGAGCTGTTTCTCCTAGTGTTACTGGTATTAAGTCTCTTTCTCCTATATAGTCTTCATCCAGTAGATCTGCTTCATTAAAAATACCTCCGTTATTTTGTTGTTTGATGCGATTACCTGCCCAACTTACCAGTCCATAATACAGATCGTTTTCACTTTTATACCAGCCCGACAAACCAAGATTCGTATGTCGAACACGCTGATTTTGATACCCTCCAGCATGAATGATCCTGCCATAATCAACCCCAAGGTTAATTCGGCTATTGATATTTTGGGTAAAGGTGGCTTTCACCAATGCGTTTTCCTGACTACCTGCTGTATACATGAAATCGGTATGTGGGCTGGCAGTATTGTAAAAACGAATATCATCTGCTTTTTTGGTGTATAGATCGTAATGATGAAACCCCATATCTATCCCTTTTCTTACACGTGGCTGATAGACAAGTTGTCGGTGTGGAGAACCAAAATTACCGAGGTGATAATATCCAAATTCCTGTGTAAAGACCGGATTATAGCGTTGTATGTGATCCATCGTATCTATGATCTCATACACTTGAAATTCATTATCATGAAAGTATTTTACATTGGCTGTGTCGAGTGGTGGTTGAAACCCTGTAGAGTCTCTGCCCTGACTATAATTCGGGGTGTTATCCCCCAGTCCCTCTATATTGGGAATACCAGGACGTTGAGCTTCGCTGTTTGTGCATGTTAGCAAAGCAAACAACAACAGGCATATTTTAATTTCACTTCGCAAGGTTATTATTCTTTCTGTACTTACAGGCAAAAGATGTAAAATGTTTTTCGATATATTCGCCAAAATACATGCAGGCTTCACAGGTTCCATAATCACTGATAGCTTGCTTTTTAATGTATGATAGCTGCCCATATAGTTTATTTCTATTTTGATATTCAGTTTTCGTCAGGCTCGTTTTCTTACTTGGGAAAATTTCTATTTTGACACCGTTAATATAGATGTAATTTCCATTATGTCCTTTACCGTATATACTCCCATTCCATGATTGACCAGATTGTATTTGAAGAATAATTTTACTTTTTTTACACTGTTGTGCCTTTTGATGAATTTTCATTGGACACAATAAATTACCATCACTATCCGGTACAATTATATCACAACCAGCCTGACGTAATTTTTTCGTTTTTTGCTCTTCTATTTTGCGTTGTTCTAAGAGCTTTTGTTTCAAATCCCAATGTTTTTCCTGCTCAATTTGTAGATATTTTTCTATTAATTCAGCTTCTCTCTTATTATAAATCCAGCTTTTATTCTCTGTAGAATAGATGACCTGTTTTCTAAGTTCATCATGTGTAAATCCGTCTTTGAGTTTACTTAAATTAATTTCAATAGCCGAAAAACCTAATTCTTTAATTTTCTCTCGCTTTACTTCATCAACAAAATGTGTAACAGCTATCTCTATTAATATTCTTTTGCCCTTTAGTTCAGCGATTAAATCAGGTTTTATATTAGCTATGCACACTTCTACACTTATTTGCTCAAAAGCTACTTTGCAAGATTTTGTAAGTACGATTACTTTCTTGCCTATACTTGTTTTTAAAGGGGGTAAAACGAGTTGTTTTTCTTTTTCGATAATATCTTTAGCAACAAGATGTAAAGCCGTTTCTAACCCTCCTTTACAATTGCTTTCCTTGTAATGTGCAAAATGATGAATGTAATTATCGCCTTTTCTAGCAATTAACCGACTCCCACACTCAGGGCAAACACAATTACAATTCAAGCCTTGCAAAGCTTTTTTAATAGGTATTAGTTTGCCATTTTTTAATCCATAAGGTAGTTTTGACAACATGGAAAATGAAGTTTAATGGTTATAATTATTTCATTATAAAGACCATTAAATCCTACTTTTTCCATAAATTCTATTCAACTTTTTAAACAGCAACCCAATACGCAGTATTGTCAATGACAAGCCCAGCCAAAGCCCAGTTCTTCTGGATTATCGGGGCTTTGTGTCAAATGCCCAATTCCCATATCACCAAACATATATGGCAGATTATCTTCTGAAGCCAACTGAAATAGCAGCTCCATTATCGTCTCTGTCTTTCTATCTGCCGGATATTCTAATGACTGCACCCAATGTGGCCAGCCGAATAGCTTATCTTTTTCAATACACATTCCCATGTTTCTAGCTTCTATTAATTCGTATACCTCGTCAGAAATTTCTAAATCAATACCAAGCTCATAGTATTCTTCATAATGCGGATAATCATCTTCTGCTTCCCAGCCAACGATCAGTTTTTCGTCAAAAATCTCACTTATATCAGGCTTTATCTCGGCTGAAACCCCGGAAGTTGTAATTTTTCTACAATGATTGCCTTTTGAAAATGGGAAAAATGATTCCAGTTTAGTTTCACTTTCTGAACCACCAGTAGTAGAATAAAAAAGCTGGATGAGTCCGGTTTCCTTTTTGTCTGGCAAGTCTTCAAGATTCAATTGCAAAAACAACTGCATATGTTTTCTACTGACAGGGCAGATTGGCCAGTCATCTTCATTTCTTAGATAGGGGAATCCACCTATTTTACTTTTATCAGAAAAGGTGTTTTCATTGGCAGATACTACAGGCAGATAAGCTTTTCTTTTATGTTGATTGAGTACCTTCATTACTTTATCGAACTCCTCTTCAAAAGGACTTTTTTCTATTTTCTTATCCTCTTTTTTGGGTTTGTCTTTTCTTCCAAATAGTCTTTGTATGAACTTCATTTTGTGAACCGTATTGTTAAATATGAGCTATCCCGAATTTTAAAATTAGTCAGTCAATGTTTCAATTTTTTATGACTTTATAAGTTCCGCTAACGGTTTCTCCTATCAGTTCTATAAAGTACATTCCTGAAGCAATATTAGCAATAGAAAATGTAAACTGATGCGCTCCAGCAGTCAATTCAGATTTATTTAACTGTTGTATTAAACGTCCGTTAACATCTAATAGGCGGATGTTGACTTCCTGCGTTGCTGACAATTGAAATTGTAAATTTAATTCTTCATCAATTGGCTGAGGAAATACTTTGGCGTCAAGCTGTTGTTTTACATCATTATTTGCGACAAGCATAGTCGTACAATTTTCAGGGCTGCCTAGTGTGGGCATAGCACCACTGATCGTATTATCTATTTTTTCAAATACGTATAAACCAGTCTGCATGTCAGAAACTAAAATATTGCCGGAAGGCAAATAAGGAAATACACCCCATGCTCCTTTGTATGAATTGTTATTGGCTTCTGGATAAGTATCGTAGAAAAATGTACGCTGTGGGTCAGCCCGATTGGAGATGTCGTAGACCTGTAAGCCATCATAGTAGTAAGACACATATAGATAGTCTCCTCTGACAATAAGGTTGTGCGGAATAGAAGCAGACTCCGTACTTTCTGCATCAATGGTCGTCACAACCTCTATATCTGTCGGATCACTTACATCCAGCACCTTGATGGCATAGCCATGATTTTCATCTGCCAGATAGTAATAATCGCCTTCATCTGACAACCAGCCAGAGTGATTATAACCCTGATCGACATATTGTGTAAGCGTACCCAAAATTTGCGGATCAGCAGCATTGGTAAAATCAACTATCCAGAATCCTTCATTCCCCATATTGACATAACCTATATTGTCTCTGACATAGAGATCGTGAGGAAATGGCATATTTACATTATCGATTTGATAATAATCCTGTAATAAAGTTGGGTTTTCAGGATTTTCTAATGACAATACCCGCATATTGACCCAACCATCTGTAATATGACCAGCAGGTACAGCATAGAGACGAGCCGAAGAAGTATCGATAAAAATATTATGACTACGATAGAAAAATTCTGCCGAATCATATACCACAGAAACACTATCCGGCAAATAACTATAATCAATGACCTGCAATGTGCTTCCTTGCCCTTCATCTGCTACAGCATATAAGTAGCACTGATAATCGTGATAATCGCGATGAATAATAGCAGGCCCCTGCACTGCACCAGGCACAAAAGCTACCTGAGTAACATTGTCGGTCTCGGTTACATCAAAGAAATGAGTTCCGTCAGTAGAACCTATGACAGCAAACTCTCTGTTATTGGCAACTATGCCCCAAATTTCATTGTAGGTATTATCGAAAGCTGCACTACCCACCAAACTGGGATCATCCCAATTGAACAGTAAATTAGCTTGATTTTGTCCGAAGACTATTATGGGGAATAGCAATAAACTTGTTAAAATATATTTCATATGATATGTTATTTCACCCTGAATTCCCTTTCAATCGTCATAAACTGATCTTCTGCCTGAATAAGTGCTTTGAAAGTAATAATTGTATTCTTACCTGCTCTTTTAATGTGTTTCGACATTTGTTCGCTTACGTCTCCTCTACTAGATAACTCCTTATATTTTGCTCCACGTTCATAAACCATTTCGAGTTCATTGATAGAATAGTTTTTACCGTATAAATCACGGATGTAAATGCGTTGTGTACTTAGTTTCTCTACATCTTTTACGTTAATTTCATCCTGATGTGCCCCGCCCCAGAATAGTTTATATTCTGGTTTTTCTTTCGTTTCTTCAACTTCTGCTAATCTGAAATTGACCGGCAAATTAAATCTTACACTGACTGATTTTCCTTCATGCTGACCAGGCACCCATTTGGGCATTAGCCCTATCACTCGTAATGCTTCCATTCCACAGCCACCTCCTATATCTCGCTTTACTTCAGGGCGAAGAATCTCGCCTTTTTCATTGATAACAAAAGAAACCAATACCATTCCCTGTATACCTTTTTCTTTGGCTTCTTCCGGGTAAGTTAGATGCTCACTGATAAACTTTACGAGTTCGTCTTTTGAACAAGCATTTTTTAGTCGGGGCGGTAAATCCATTTCCTCACAACCAGTAAAACGGGGCATTACATCAACAATTTTATGTATTATTTCTCCATTAGGTCCCTTTTCAACAGGGATTTTTGGATCGGGTTGCGCAAAAAGACCGACAGAAAATAAGATTGTCGTCAACAAAACAATACAAGCCTGCATTCTTAGTTCCATGATTTAATTATTCTGATATTTATGTTAGACTTTAAAGGTATTAATTAACAAATTTACATAAAGAAATGCCAAAATCCATTTCTTTATGAGTTCATAGAGAGCAATCACTTTTAAAAGCGACGATTTTTGTTACTCAAGATAGGCTGTTATTCTTCTATAAGCATGTCTTATCGGCTTTCTTGGTGTATGTTGAACACAAAACGTTATCTTTGTAGGAACAATTACAACAAAAATACTTACACTTATGGGACAGTTACCACCCAACTATCAACATTCTGATGCTGTGGAGCCTCACATACTCCGTACTCGTGAAATGATTAAGAAATACCCCGAAATAAGTCAATTGATGGGGAAAAACCCTTATACTTTTGGTTTCATACTGATGGTTGTTGGCGCTCAAATACTAGTGACCTGGCTGATGCAGGGGCAAGCTTGGTGGCTGGCCCTTATTATTGCTTATATTTTTGGGGCTTTCGCCAATCATGCCCTATTCGTCTTAATACATGAATGTACACACAACCTGGTTTTCAAAAAGAGGTCTGCCAATATGTGGGCAGGCATTTTATGTGATCTGCCCAATGCTTTTCCAAGTTCTATTTCTTTTCGTCGCTATCATTTAAAACATCACGCTTTTCAGGGACATTATGATTTGGATGCTGATATTGCCAGCGACTGGGAAGCCCGCCTGATTGGTAATTCTGCTTTTGGCAAAGCCATGTGGTTACTATTTTTCCCTGTTTTTCAGGCATTGCGCCCGGCAAGACTGAAGGAGATAAAGCTGTTCAGTAAATGGACCTGGATCAATATTTTTGTAGTGCTGGTTTTTGATATTGCTGTGGTGTATTTCTGGGGCTGGATTCCATTATTATACCTGACTATGTCTTTTGCTTTTTCCATTGGCTTACATCCGCTTGGTGCTCGTTGGATACAAGAGCATTATCTGGTAGCTCCCCCGCAGGAAACCTATAGTTATTATGGTCCTTTAAATCTGGTGGCTTTTAATGTGGGTTATCATAATGAGCATCACGATTTTTCTTCTATTCCATGGAATAACCTGCCTAAGTTACGCAAAATTGCCCCGGAATATTATGATAATTTAGTCTATCACACTTCCTGGACAAAGCTGTTCTTAAAGTTCATTTTTGATAAAAAACTTTCTTTGTATTCAAGAACGCTGAGAACAGATAGAGGAGGAATGAATGTGACAACGGAGACCGGAAAGAAGATGTATGCTAAGACTTAGGGCTCAAATATTTATCTAAAAACCACTGATTGAGTTCTACACTTTTTTCGGCTAACTCTATACCAAAATCTGTCAGTTTATATTCAACTTTTGGCGGCACTTCTGCGTATACCTTTCGTTGAATAATTTGATGTTTTTCCAGTTTTTTCAGTGTAACGGATAACATTCTGGAGGAAATACCTCGAATATTGGATTTAAGTTGGCCAAAACGCAGGGTTTCATAGTAGGCTAAATTGTAGATGACAAATAAACTCCACTTATCCATCACTACCGCCATTATATCTTTTGTAATGCAAAAGCCTTTGCTCTTCTTGTTCTTAATGGCTTTTGTGAAAAAAACTTTTACTTTATTTTTCAAGCTAAGTGACTGATTGTCAATTTTAGTTACTTCCATGTTACTAAGTTTAATGCTTGTAACCTATTGGTTATCAGTCACAATATATGTATTTTTGTCATGGTTACCAAAAGTAACTAATGAAATTTATAAATACAATTATTATGGAAACACCAAGTAAAGACCAACTTATTCAGGATTTGAAAAAGGTATTTCAGAATACCATTGACTGGATCAATAATCAGCCAGAAGATCATTTTAATAAAGAATTAATTCCTGATAAATGGACTATTGCCGGACATTTATATCATTTGATTAAAAGTACTAAGGCGGTGAGCCAGGGAATGAAAATGCCAAAGCTAGGGCTTCGGACGATGTTCGGAAAAAGTAATCGCCCGGAACGAACGTATCAGGAAATGGTTGAAAAGTATGAAGGTGCATTGACTAATAGTAACTTAAAAGCCCCTGACAGTTATTCAGCCAAATCTGGTCGCATTTTCAACAGGTCAGAATTGATCAAAAGATTTGAAGGAGAACTTAATGACCTTATTAAAGCTCTGGATAAATGGCAAGAGGATGAACTGGGTGTTTATATTATGCCACATCCGGCCATTGGTAAGTGTACGTTGCGGGAGTTTGTCTATTTTACCAATTTACATACACGTCATCATTTGGATATTTTAGAGGAAAAATATGTGCCTGGAGTATAGTACATTGTAAATTATAACAAAAGTAGAGTTACGAACATGTTTTTAAAAGATTTTTTCAAAAGATTTTCCATTAAATTTACAAACCCTTCCGTCTTCCATAGCAAACCATAATTCGCCTTTTGGATATGACTATATAATGGATGAACCCATTAAAGCAATGATAGGAATGACCATTGCTTTTGATTTGTTTTCAACATTTTGTTATTTCGCTTATCCTATAAAGAAGGACAAGAACACCCTCTTTCATCATGGAATAACTGTTTTGTTTTCAAATATGCTCCCTCTTTCATCGAGATGGCAAAGCTGCTCTAGATAATTTAAGAGGACAATTATCCTATTGTATGCAAGCGCTAAAAGTTCAAAATTTAGAAGAACTTTCTCATTATTTACAAACCAACCAAGAAAATAAAGTCAGTAAAATATTAAGTGATTACAAACCGTTTGTAAAACCGATTCCATAACACTTTTCATAACGAATTAACAACTTGTCAACATACTTCGTAAACTCTTTGCGCCTGATGAAACTCATCAACTGTGCGAAAACGTACTTACCTTGATTCATCAGCAGCCTTAATTTGGGGCTCTGTGAGGCGTGTTCCAATCACCTACAAAGAACCCCTGTAAGTTTATGACAAACAAAAAATTATATGAATTATGCTTCTTTAATCTTCTTCAAAAATCCGAAAATGAGTTGTATAGCCTGCTGAAAAAGTCACCTTAATCCCATCATATTTAGCACTAACACTACCACCAGAAGAATAAGCAACAGAGTCATACCTTGATAGAGCACTATATTCCCGCATATCCTCCTCAACATCATTAGAATTATTTCTAAATTTCATTTCTTTGCCCGTTGCTTCGAAGAAATATTTTCCGTCAGACTTTTCATGCACCATCATGACTCCGGCTCTTGCGGGAAGGTTTGGCACCTTCCCGATGAAACACATTATCTGCAATTTTTTTTCTTCGATGTATACATCGAAAATACCTTTAAACCCTCGTAAAGGGCTAGGTTTACCCGTAAAATTACGAGCACTTGACTCCCTCAGCCAATCTAAGGTTAATTCTGCCCTGACCAAATCTGCAAGACCCATGGTATTAGCTGGGTCATTATGGGCTTTTTCAACCTTTTCAATAATTTCTCCGGTACCTCGCAAGGGCATGTCAGGGCTACTATCCCATACTCCTCTTGTTGGAGTCCAAAAATAGGTTTCTGCAGTTTCCCAGCGGGTTTCGTTGATTACAATTGCGCTGATTCTTTTATCAGAAGATGAACCGAGAGAACCTGCAAATTGGGCTCCTATATCAGCTGCTACTTTCGCAACTTCTGCGGCAATTTTTGCTTTAGACATATCTTAAGTATATATGGTTAAAAAAACATTTTCTTCAAAGAGTATTGAGAATTCAATCAATATCTAAGAATTGTAACCAGCACAAAAATGCAAACGGCAATCTAGCTTTGAGTTTTGACAGCGTTGGGGATCTTTAGGGGGTTAATTGCTTCCAAAAAAAAAAGAATATGAAAACATTAACGAGTACAAATATAATGAAAAATTACCATAAGTAAAAGTAAACATCAAACCTTATTTATTATTGGATACAATTTTTTATTATCCTCTTTGAAATTTGATCTTACATTTTTCAGAAATTCGTAGCCTTATGTTAAAGCTCAAATGGTGTAAAGAGCATTTGAGTGATAAACAACGAACCGCTGAGTACGAGCCCCCTACGCTCAGTGGTGGGAGAGGCGCACTGGCAGTCATTTGGCAGTCAGTCGCCTACTCGATTCGCTTCTCGCCTTCTTTTATTTTTCAATTAATTTCTTTTCCATATTCTCAAAATCTTCTAACCATTTTTTTGCATTTGGGAAATTTGGGTCGATATTTAAACAATCTTTAATTTTACTAATTACTTCTTTTGCTTTTAAATAATTTCCGCTTAATCTTAATTGGTCAACATATTGAATTTTATTGAATGGTTTCGGGTTTTCTTTCACGACTTTTTCCCAAGCTTTTGCACTTGAAAATGACCAATTTTCATCGTCATATTTTTCTGCCAAAATTTTCCAATTTTCACCCATAGTTTTTTCTTGTTTTCTTTTTCTTGGTGGAAGTGAACGGTCAAGTGTACACGGCTTGTGCGCGCGTTTAGCAGCATAGATGCGTACACATTGTTCTGTGCTTTTTTTATTCTTCTATTTCTAATCTTTGACTAATTGATTTATGTATTAATTTAGTTATCAGATTATCCATGTTGGAATTTTTAATCAATTTATTGAACTTGTCGGCTCCTATATTTACAAATAGTTTTCCAATAAATTCATCAGCAAAACTACTCGAAATAAATGGAACTCCTTCCCAATCAATTATTATTGGATAGTTGTTTTCAGCCTTAACTAGATTTAACACTTTTGTTCTCACAAATTCACCAGCCTGTCTGTTTCCATAACCAATATTTTCTTCATTCATTTTTATGTAAAAAGAATCTACTGTTTCCATTTCATACTTTGTATCAATTATATAACTAGGAAAATGAGCTATAGTATTACTAACTGACAAACCCTCAATTATAGAAAATGGAGTTAGTAAGTTCATCATAACAGTAACTAACGTCCCTTTAAATGATTCATTTTCATGAAATAGTAACTGTTGTGCTTTTTGATTTGATCCTAGATTCAACCACCCTCTTCCACTTCTAACTTCAAAAGTTCCTTTACATAAAGAAGCTATTTTTAAAGATCCTGCTAATCCATTTCCTTGTCCTATTCTTTTATCTCTTGTAACCCCTGATTTTATTGCCTCATTAATTGCATCTAAATCAGAACTCCCCTTTCGTAACACAGGTTGAATACTTTTAGGAATACCGATTCCATCATCAACTATTCCAAACTCAATTTCTTTAGTTCTCCTATTTAAAATAGCTTGTAAAACACCTCCTTTTTTACTATTTGAATGGTTTAGTACATTGTCTGTAAGTTCATTTACTGTCCATTCAAGCCCCATTATTATATTCTTATCAATTACGACACTTCCCAAGATAAAGTCAATAAATTCATTAACTATTCTATGTTGATCATCTCCACTAACAAATCTGTTTGTATATGCGGTTTTACTTCTTGTTTTTGATGGTTTAATTCTTCCATTTATTAATAATCTCTTCCAATTATAATTATTAAATAGTCTCTTTACGCTTGAATTTTCTGGCTGGATAATATCTACTTTACATCCCTTTCCTTTAAGATTTAGAATCATGGAAATTATTGGGAGCATTCCATTAATATATGGTCGTTGTATTTTGCTAAAGTCAATTGAAATTTTGTCTTCATTTCTTAATTCAAAACTGTTTATTGCTCTACAAAAAGCTTTTGCGGCAATTGATCCAATCTTACCACGCAATACTACTTTTCCTTGTTTCTTCCTATAAGATACATATTGAATTCTTTTCTGATTCATTAATTGAATTGATTTAGTCTTTATGTATCGATTTTGATGATTGGACAGAACTTGTTCATACCAGCATTGCGTAATATTTCTTACCCATGAAGGCAAACAGGCAAACACCCCAAAACACAACTACAAAACCGGTTTAGAGCTGTAAACAAAGCCAAATAAACTATATTCATAAAACCCTACTTCTTCCGCTTCTTGCCTTTAGAAGTCTTCTGCACGGTCTTCTTCGCTGTTGGCTTCACGTTCTCATGCTTAGTGGCAGGCTCAGGATCGTATATATGAACAGGCTCTAGCGCCTCAGCAGTCAGTCCCCTACCCCACATGAACAGCCCACCGAATAAGCCCAGTAATGCTAATAAAGAAGCAATAAAAGAGATTGTCTCTCCGGTGTAGAAAGAACGGGGTTCGAAGCGCATTTCGAGGGTATGTTTACCTGCTGGTACACGTAAAGCCCGTAAAAGATAATTGGCTTTGATGAAAGCCGGGTTCTGCTCTTTTCCATCTATAAACACTTTCCAGCCTTTGGCGGGCGGATAATATATCTCTGAAAATACAGCTAATTGTTCGCCATTCGCATTGTATTCATACTTCATATTATCCGGATGATAATCGGTCAGGCGGATGTAGTTACCGGCTTTGCTGAGGCTGTCATTTTTAATCATTAAGCCATTGAGATAATCGGCATGTTTTTTCTGTATAACGGCTTTAGTTCGAGGTTCCAGTTTATCTATGGCGGCTAATTCCTGATCGGCATTATCTACCAACTGGAAATTATCGACAAACCAGGCATTGCCCAGGCGGGTTGGGCGAGTGATCGGCACAGGCTGACCGTTTGCCCCTTGGTTGATGATGTACTTGGTGTTCAACATATCCAGAATATTACCACGATTGGCGGCATCCTGGTCAAATTGATAAGCATCAATTAATTCCTGATAACGCATCAGTTTGGCAGCATGATAGCCACTCAGACTTTTATGAAAATAAGAAGCTGTAGAATTACTGGTCAGTCCGCCTCGGCTTAAATCCAGTACACGGAAGTGTTTTTCTGTATCCTGCATAATTTGCTCGTCTGCCGGAGTCGGCTGAATGGCAGCCTCTGTTACCGCTTTATTTTCAAATTTATCATAACTGACAAAGCGATTCGCTACCGTCCACATATCAACCAATAACAACAAACCAATAGCCGGAATAGCCAGATGTGATTTTAGTTGCCCTTTTAAATAAAACCATAAAATACCAAATGTGGCTGCTATGAAAAACAATGTACGCATGACATCCATTCTCAACATGCTTGCCCGGAATTTTGAAAGACCATTCAATACTTCTCCATCATTAGCACCACTAAAGCCCAACGTCGAGCTAGCTAATAACATGAGTAAACATACACCTCCTGCTATGCCTCCTGCATATATCAATGCATTTTTCTTGAATGTCGAGCTATCTGCTGCACTCATAGGTTCGCTAAGCAAATTACTGTCTTTACTTTGTTTTGTCTGAGCAATGGTTTTGCTAAAAAACTGCTGCAAACCCAATATGCCTAACAAAACAAATGTAATTTGTCCCAGTCCCAGAATCATGGATACAGAACGGAATTTATTATAGTAAGGAAAATAGCTGAACATCAGATCGTTGATAAAAAAGTTCTTTCCCCAACTCAATATAATAATCACCACACTTGCAATAATCAACCACCATTTTAGCGAACCTTTAACCATAAAAGCACCAAGGAAAAATAGAAAACATACGATTGCTCCATAATAAATTGGTCCCGAAGTAAAGGGTTGTTCTCCCCAATACAAGAAACTCGCTGAATTTTCAGTATACCTGTTTACTTGCGCTTGTGGCATTCCCGTTCTTGAAAGTTGCTGTCTGACGTATTTCGTCACTTCTTTATCTGAAATACTTTGAGCAGCTCCTCCTCCTCTTGCATTTGGAAACATCAAAGTCATTGTTTCACCAATGCCATAACTCCAATTAAAAGCATAATCTTTATCCAGACCATCTTGCCCTTTTTTTGAGCTTAACTCAGATTTACCACGGATCGTTTCTTTCGAGTATTCCTGTGTCACCCAGATATTGGTCGCATTTGCCGCAAAGGCAATAATAGCCGCTAATACCAGTCCGCCAGAAGCTTTGATAAAGTGGGCCCAATTATTTTCACGCCCCGCCTTTATCAACTCCATGACTCCATAGATCGCCATAATAATGAGGAAATAATAGGTGATCTGAAGGTGATTGGCGTACACTTGCAAACCTAGGAAAAAGGCTGTCATACCCGCCCCTAAAAGATATTTGCCCCGATAAGCCAAAAGCATACCCGCTAAAACAGCCGGCACATAAGCCAGCGAGATCAACTTAGTGGAGTGCCCTGCTTCCGCCAATATGACATGATTGGAACACAGCCCAAAAGCTATGGCGCCTATAATCCCCAATCGCCAGTCTACTTTCATACTGACCATGAGAATATAAAAGCAGATCATAGTCAGGAATAATGCCGTATGAGGAACGGTTACACTATTACCCAACGTAAAGCCTCTATAAGGATAACGCAACATAGTTTTAGTCGAACTATTCAGTATCTGATAAGTCGGCATACCAGCAAAGGCTCCATTCGTCCATAATGATAATTTCCCGGTATCGTCCCGGACTTTACGCATTTCCGCTTGCATGCCATAAGCATGACGGTTATCGCTTTGCGACAAGACTTTCCCTTGTACAGAAGGTAAAAAATATACAAAGGCAATTGCCATTAAAATGAGCAATGCGGCTAAATGGGGGAGCAAGTTTTTTACTATCGGATTCATATCTTTTATTGAGCCACTGAGAAGCTAATATGCCAAGAAATACATCTGCGCCATACCAACCTAAGTGTTCTTAGTGAACTTAGTGGTAAATTACATACTATTATGACGTACAAAAATATAATTAATTGTTGAATGAAGCAGTTTTTAAGAAGGTATGTTAATATTTCATTTTCAGGCAACATTTATCATTGAACATTTTTTGTCTCTAAATGACAAATGTTCCTTGTTAAATGTTAAATGAGAACAAAATGCTAGAACACCTTAGTCGATATTTTGTTTCCAAATCAGTATTATTGCAAAGATTATGAAAATAGGTATTATCGGTGCGGGTATTGCGGGCATTGCGGCTTCCATACGAATGGCTTCGCAGGGGCATGAAGTGACCGTATTTGAAACCAACCCCTATCCTGGCGGTAAGCTATCTGAGATCAGGATGCAGGGTTATCGTTTTGATGCAGGGCCTTCATTATTTACTATGCCACAATATGTTGAAGAATTATTTGAAGTCGCTGGCATGGATACTGATGCTTATTTTCAATATGATCGCCTGCCGATAGTTTGCAAGTATTTTTGGGATGACGGAATCGTCCTGAATGCCTATGCCGATACAGAGCAATACCTCTCGGAAGTGAAAGAAAAGCTCGGAGTAGCTCCTAAAGTATTGGAAAAAGCCCTCAAGCGCAGCGCTTATAAGTATGATGCTACTGCCAGTACTTTTTTGCATAAATCTTTGCACAAACGTTCTACCTGGTTGACTTTTGATGTATTTAAAGCCATTTTTAAAATTCCTTTCCTGAATATTTTCAGCACGATGAATGTTGTCAATGAAAAACGATTGAAGGAGCCACATTTGGTACAATTGTTCAATCGTTATGCTACTTATAATGGCTCTAGTCCATACAAGGCTCCAGGTTTATTGAATATTATCCCACATTTTGAGCATGGATTTGGTGCTTTTTATCCGCATGGTGGTATGATAAATATTACCAAGAGCCTTTATCAACTCGCACAGGATAAAGGCGTTCGTTTTCAAATGGAAACAGCAGTAGATCAAATTATTGTCAGAGACAAGCAAGTAACAGGCCTGAAGGTCGGTGAATGGCAACACAATTGTGATGTCGTCGTCAGCAATATGGACGTTTTTCATACTTACCGTAAATTACTGCATACTCAGAAAGCACCAGAAAAAACATTGGCGCAGCCTAAAAGCACTTCTGCCCTGATCTTTTACTGGGGGATGAAAACACAATTCCCCGAACTGGATGTACATAATATCCTGTTCAGTAAGGATTATAAAACGGAATTTGAATATCTGACAGAGAAAAAAGAGGTTTATCAGGATCCAACGGTTTATATCAATATTTCTCAAAAATACTGTCCGACAGATGCGCCGGAAGGTTGTGAAAATTGGTTTACCATGATTAATGTGCCACATAATATTGGACAGGATTGGGAGGGCATCATTGAGCAAGCCAGAGAGAATATACTGACGAAGGTGAGTTGGATGCTAGGCAAAGATATTCGTCCGCTTATTACCTGTGAGCACATTCTTGATCCGAGTGGCATTGAACAACGTACTTCTTCACATCTTGGGGCTTTATACGGAACCAGCTCAAACAATCGTATGGCAGCTTTTTTACGGCATGCTAATTTTTCCTCTTCCGTTAAAGGCTTGTATTTTTGCGGAGGTAGCGTACATCCGGGGGGCGGTATTCCACTTTGCCTCTTATCGGCTAAAATTGTAGGGGATTTAATTAACGAAGATCATGAATAAAACCAATATATCTATTTTCATTTTAGTCGTCTTGTATATTGTTGGCTTTATAGGCATTAAATTCAATATTGTAGAAAACCTAATCATGCTGACGCCTGTCAATTTATTAATTTCGGTAGGATTGGTATTGTGGAATCACGAAAAATGGAATAGCAAGTTTATTATTGCAATAAGCGTAGCTGCTTTGGCTGGTTATTTTGTAGAAGTTGCAGGTGTAAAGACAGGTGTGATCTTCGGAGAATATGCTTATGGTAAAACGCTTGGTCCGGCTTTTCTTGAGGTGCCTTTGGCAATGGCTTTGAATTGGCTGATGTTGATTTATTGTACAGCAGCGGTGGTGAGCCAACGAACGGAATGGCACTGGGCAATGAAGGCAGCAGCCTGTGCTGTCATCATGGTAAGCATGGATTTTTTGATAGAGCCTGTAGCAATAAAATATGATTTCTGGCAATGGGCTGGTGGTGATATTCCTGCTCAAAATTATCTAGCCTGGGGGCTGATCGCTTTTGTGCTTTCCAGTGTTTTTCACTATTTGGTACCGCCTGTCAATAACAAAGTGGCTATCGCTTTACTTTTGATACAGATCGGCTTTTTTGTGGGTTTAAATTTCTAAAATGCTTTTAACTGCTCCTTAGGAAAATTACAATTGAGCCAACCTTCATCTATTCTGGCATTATACTTTTTGTAAAAATTGATGGCTGGTTCATTCCAGTCTAATACCTGCCATTTCATACGGGCTACGCCTAGTTTTTTAGCTTCTTCTATTAATGCATCAAATAATAATTTTCCAATGCCTTTTCGCCTGTAAGATTGAGTGATGACAAAATCTTCAAGGAAGAGCATTTTGCCTTTCCAGGTGGAATAAGCTATGTAGTAGAGCGTCATCCCGATTATTTCCCCATTCGCTTCGGCTACGAAAGCCTGAAAAATCCCAGCAGCGAAGTCATTTTGATAATCCTGAAGAGTAGCTGTGACGGCTTCTGGTTCTTTTTCATAGATGGCCAATTCTGTTACCAGATTATGTATGGCTTTGAGGTCTTCTGCTGTTGCTTTTCTAATATTTATCGACATGCTTTATTTTTTTATTACTTCAAAAGAGTTTCATTTGGTTTTCTTTTCTGTCCAGTAATCTATTCCTTTTTGTAATTCGATGTAAGATGGATCATGTTCAAGACCATAACCTCCGAACTCTTCATTATAATACGCTTCTATTTTCTCTTTCCTATACTTCAAAAAATCGATAGCACAATCTATTTGCTCAAAATTCAAAAAAGAAAAACGTTCTTCACCATAGGCTTTCATACGCTTTCCGTTTTTACTATCATCATCAAGATACTTTAATACTGACGTTAGCGTAAATGTTAGATCCGTATTTAAAACATGGGTTTCTGATTCTTCCAGATCAAGCAGCAGAAAAGCAGGTAAATGAAAACGCATGCCTTTGCCATCGAAAAAAGATAAGGAACTATCGCACCTGCACAGGTCGGCCGGGGGGATACTACTCCAATCTTCTTTTTCGTCTTTAGCTCGCAGTTTTTTACGTTCTTCATCACTGGCATAATCATCCAGTCCCTGCCCTTCCCAGAGTCCTACTCCGTTTTCCAGTTTTACGTCTTTAAAGGCTTGTTTGATCTTTAAGATTAGCGTTTCTTTCATATTTACAATAATAATAAATTAAGTACAATTACCTCAATACTTCGTATTGATATTGAGAATGCTCCGCATTCGTTTAAGACCTAATGTCATTTGAGGGTCAATAAATTATAAAAAATCTGAAAATGGATTTTATTTTTTTGAGCATGTGGGTATTCTGCAAACGTTCAAAAAATATTACCTAATGAAAAACTAAAGCGAATATCCTGATTGTCAATATACTGGATGTATGAGCTTTATGTCGATTTACATTTGACTGATAAAAGCAAAAACCAATACGGAGTATTGTTATCTGATAAATGATGGTATACACATTTTTTTAGTGCTGTGGATTTTTTTATTTTGGGATTTCAAATATATCTCTATGGTCAAACGAATAAATTCCGAAATCCCTGTTGTACAGAAAAAGGGCTTGTTCGCAGCACAGCGACAATTCCTACAACATCCGATCAATTTCCTCGCAGCATGTCAGGAAACATATGGCAACACTTTCCTTGTTAATTTTTTTATGCGAAAGCTATTTATTACTTCAGACCCAGAAGCTATAAAGCATGTTTTGCAAACCAATAATAAAAACTACATCAAAGATTTTGGTTATCGGCAACTCAAGCTGGCTTTAGGCAATGGTTTATTAATGAATGAAGGGGAATCATGGATGCAGCAACGCAGACTGGCTCAGCCTATTTTCTATAAAAAACGGCTGAATGGGCTATTTAATATCATGGTAGACGTAGTAGAGGGTTTCTGTGAAAACCTGGAACAATCAAGAGGACAGTCAGAGCCGATAAACCTCACCCGTACCATGAATGTCGTGACCTCAGATGTGGTGATAAAGACCTTATTGGGCGGTGATTTTGCCAATGACAACCGGGATATTCAAAACACGATTAACCATACTCAAACTTATATCGTAAAACGCATACGCGAACCCTACACGATCCCAATGATGTACATCAGCGGTAAACATCGTCGTTTTAAAAAGGATATTGGTCGCTTTGATAAAGTTATTTATGACATTATAGACGAACGCAAAAAATCTGGTGAACAAACAAACGACCTCTTGTCTATGCTATTGGAAGCCAGAGATCAAGACACAGGGGAAGGAATGAATGCCCAGCAGCTTCGTGATGAGATCATTACGATGTATGTTGCAGGACACGAAACATCTGCCAATGCTCTGTCCTGGACCTGGCATTTACTGGTTCAGCATCCAGATATTTATAAAAAAATGAAAGATGAGGTAACTAGTGTGCTGGGTGATCGCCGCCCTGAACTGGAAGACCTGAAAGCTATGCAATATACCCGTCAGGTCATTGACGAATCTATGCGAATATATCCTCCTGCATGGGCAGTGGGTCGTGAAGCCCTAGATACTGATGAAGTTGCCGGACATACTTTAAAAAAAGGGGAAATTTGCTTTATATCAATCTACAATCTACACCACGATCCGGAATTATGGGAGAATCCGGAAATTTTTAATCCAGACAGGTTTAACCCGGAAGCTGTAAAAGCACGACCAAAAGGATATTATATTCCCTTTGGCGGTGGTCCAAGAATGTGCATTGGTAACCATTTTGCTCTAATGGAGATTCACTTATTATTGGCTTGTATGATCCGTCGTTTTGATTTTGAATTTGTACCAGAACATCCCGTAGAAATGGAACCATTGGTTACTTTAAGACCGAAGTATGGAATTAGAGTAAAGGTAAAATGAACGTCCTTTGGGCTGTGAGAGACAAGATCGTTCGCTTTGCTTTTTGGCTCTTTTTGCTTTACTCTTCGTACAGTCCTCAAACATGAGTCCAAGTACTTAAAATAGCATTATAGCAACAGGTGATTACTATAATAAACTTTGGTATTGATAAGCTAATACAGCGATCAGCAAAACGAGATGTACTAGTTCAATAGCCGTATTGTTTTTGGTTTTAAGCCATAAGCTCGCTAACAATACACTCATAGGTATAGCGGCAAGTACAGCATGATTGATATCTAATCCTTTCTGAATCATCAAAGTTAGTCCGCTTATGAGCAGAAACCAGTAAAACAAGGAAAAGAACTTTTGACTTTGTGTACTGATACGGGCCAATATACGCCCGAAAGCACCCACAAAACCTAAGGACATTAACAGGATAATGCCCGGTTTTATGTACATCCAGCTTTCTTTTTTGACCAACCAAGCCCGCAAGCTAAAGTTATCTGCAAATTGCACAGATAAAAATTCTGGGAATTTATCTAAAAAAAAATAGCTTGTACCAATAAGCAAATAAGGAACAAAAAAACCTATGAGGAAAATTAACAGATCATTCAAGCTCGAACTTCTTAACAAGAACAAACCAATAATACCCCAGATCAACAATAAGCCCGAAGAAAAATAGAACAAACTTCCAACAGCGATCCAAAATCCGACATTGAAAATCTGCTCAGCACATTTATGAACACGATATATTTTGAGCATTTCTATAACTGCTATCAGAAAAAAAGTATTTGCCAATAAAACAGAGGTCAAGCCTCCTTCATCATGCAAAAAACCCATTAATAAAACATAAGCCAGGGCAGGTAAAAAAGTACGGCTCGCCAGAACTTTAAAGCGATTTGCCAAATAATTAACCAGTAAGGCTTGTATAATAATGAGGAAAACAGTTGTGATTTTAGCAGAAAGGCTTTGGGGAGATAAATAATAAAAAAGCAATTCGCTTAATATGCCATTAGGTGTACTATAGGTCGAAGTATCGGGAACCAAAAAAAGATGCAGCAATACCAATAGGGCATATAAGCCTACAAAAATAGCGGTCAATGGTTGTCCGTTCCTGAATAATTGAAGCACTTGATCTGGTTTTTGTTTTTACAAAGTTAGTCAGACTGAGCTAAATTTAGAGTTAGTTTGCAAAAATCATTTCAACTTCTCGTTCTCAGCATGGCGTTTGGCATCTCTTTTTGTCTTTTTATCCAGATTTTTTTGCAATGCCTCCGTCAGATCAACGCCCGTTTGGTTAGCCAGGCAGATCAGTACAAATAATACATCTGCCATTTCATCGGCAAGGTCGGCCTTAGCGGTCGCTTCCTGCTCTTTTCGTTTGAAAGACTGCTCGCCATACATGCGAGCCATCAGTCGGGCTACTTCACCTACTTCCTCCATCAAAACAGCGGTATTGGTCAACTCATTATAATAACGAACGCCAATTGTGTTGATCCATTCATCTACAGTTTTTTGCGCTTCTTGTATTGTCATTTTTTTAATTGTTAATGGTTAATTATCAATGGTTAATGATGTGTTTTTTCAACAAGTGTTTAGCATTAATAATTATGAGCTATTTATTTTAAGGTCGAAAGTCTGGTCAATATTTGTTGATATAGTTCGTCTTCCCAATTGACATCCGTTATTTCAGGGAAGGTACTATTTTTTCTAAAATCCCGGGGCGCAATAATAACTGAAATCTCGTTTTCAAAAGCATTGGCAGCCAGTATAAAAACCTCTTCAATGGCCTGATCTCCGACAGGAATACAGCCGATGGTTACAGATTTCCCATGAATGAAAATATCACCGCCCAGTTGTGTTCGTCTGTTTTTTTTAGCTTGCTTACGATCAAAAGCATTCGGGTAACTTACTTTTAAAGACAAATAATAAGAGCTGTTCGGATTCAGGTATTCAATATTGTAAATGCCTTCGGGAATTTGTCGGTCGCCTTCACGTAGCTTTGGTCCTAATTTTCCACTATTGGCTGTAAAAGGATAACTTTTTAGTAAGCGATACTCCTCCCCTGCTTTAGCATAAATTTCCAGTATTTGTTCTTCTTTAAATGCGGTAAACAGTAATTGCTCAGGAAAATCTGTCAGACCTATATTTTGTAAATCTGATTGAAGTTGAGTAAAAACTTTCTTTTCGAGCTTTGCTTTTCTTGAATCTACCGTTTCGGGATGGACGGTTTTTACAACTCTCGGGGCGTAATGATAGTATAAAAAGCCTGCTAAAAGCAAGAGAAGTCCAATAAATATCAAACGCTTCAACATAGAATCGATTTTTAGGGTTTATTATTTTTCTCAACTAAGGTCATGATATCCTTTAAACCCAATCCTTCAAAAGACGAAATCACAGTATGGGCATGTCCGAGGTCGGCTTCTGTACCGATGCCTACCGTGTACATCCCCGCGCTGAGTGCTGCACTAACCCCTTTTGCTGCATCTTCAAATACAATGCAGTTTTCTGTAGCGACACCAAGCCCTTCGGCGCCCATCTGAAATACTTGTGGATCGGGTTTTGAACGTGTCGTTTTAGTGCCATCTATAATGACTTCAAAACGATCAATAAGTCCAACTTTTTCCAGGGTTTTTACCGCATTTTTACTGGCTGAGCCTAAAGCGATTTTTACTCCCTGCTGTGCCACATCCTCCAGAAAATCGACGACTCCGGGCAATATCTCATCGCTAGTCATTTGATTCAGATGTTCCAGATACCAGTCATTTTTTTTGGTGGCTAATTGCTGCTTAATTGCTTCATCCAGTGTTTTACCGCCAATATCTAAGATGAGCTCCAAAGACTGCATACGACTGACGCCTTTTAGCTGTTCATTGTCTTCTTCTGAAAAATCAAAACCGAGAGAATTTGCCAGCTTTCGCCAGGCTAAATAATGGTATTTGGCAGTATCTACTATGACACCGTCTAAATCGAAAATAGTGGCTTGTATCATGAATAATAAACTATGTGATGAATTTGGGTAAGATATTAAAAATTACACAAAAAGTACCAACTTAACACACAGGCCAACTGAAGCCTCACCACTTAACATTAAGTTCACACCAGTAACATTTACCTGACATCCTCTTCATATAAACATGAACATTTGATAAAGCCCAAAACATGCATTTTTGCTTGGTTCAGAGTAATTTTGTAAGCAAAAATTAGATCACATCAAGTAGTCTTTACACTATGGTGAGTTACAACAATCAAGAATTCAGGGTAGAAAAAGTACGCCAGCAAGAACGCATGTGTCGCTACTACAGATTTCAATCAAAAATCTATGATTGGACACGCTGGGCATTTTTGTTTGGCAGAACCCGCATCTTGAAAAAACTAGGCTTTGACCATCAGGATAAGTTCCGCATTATGGAAGTTGGCTGTGGAACAGGTTTCAATCTGGATCGTATTGCCCGAAAATATCCAAATGTAGAATTGGTGGGCATTGATGTATCTGAAAACATGCTGGAAATAGCAGAAAAGAAACTCAAAAAGAGAAAAAACAAAAAGGTATTCCACCCACTCCCATACGGAAAGGATACTGACTTCCTCTTTCACCCTCCCGATATCATTCTGTTTTCCTATTCCCTGACCATGATCAATCCACAATGGCCAGAACTCCTGGAAAAGGCTTATCGGGATTTGCCAGAAGGCGGAAAGATTCTGGTGATAGATTTTCACGACTCCCGTTTCCAATGGTTTAAGTCTCACCTGGGCAATCACCATGTACGCATGGATAGGCATTTACTACCAGAGTTACAGCGCCTGTTTAAACCAATAGAAAGTAAAGTCAATTCGGCTTATATGGGTGTTTGGCAATATTTTTTGTTTGTGGGGGAAAAGTAGATCAATGCTTAAAATGCCTTATCCCAGTCATCACCATACTCATTCCACGCTCATTACAAGCATCAATACTGAGTTGATCTTTAATAGAACCGCCGGGTTGAATAACAGCTGTAATACCAGCTTCATGGGCAATTTCCACACAATCTGGGAAAGGGAAAAAAGCATCGGAAGCCATCACTGCGTCTTGTAAATCGAACTTAAAGGCTTTAGCTTTTACAATGGCTTGCTTCAATGCATCTACACGAGAAGTCTGACCACAGCCCATACCAATGATCTGGCAGTTTTTCACCAATGCGATTGTATTTGATTTTAGATGTTTGGCGCATTTATTAGCAAATAAAAGATCGGTTATTTCGGAAGCTGTTGGCGCTTTTTCGGTAACGACTTTCAGGTCTTCACTAGTTTCCGTCTTCAGATCGGTATCTTGTTCTATAACACCGTTCAGGATACTTTTAAACGATTTTTCCTGTACATCAAAATGATTGATCTTCAATAGAACACGCTTTTTCTTACGCATCAATGTAGACATCGCATCGCGACTAAAGCCCGGCGCGATCAGTACTTCGTAGAAAATTTTATCAATAGCCTCCGCCGTTTGCGGATCAATGGATTTATTGGAAATCAAAATACCTCCAAAAGCTGAGATTGAATCTCCTGCCAATGCATCCTGCCAGGCTTCCAGCAATGTAGGTCGGGTAGCCAATCCACAGGTATTTGTATGTTTCAGGATGGCAAAGGTTGGGGCATCTTCCTTGAATTCACGCATAACCGCCACAGCAGCATCTATATCTACCAAGTTATTAAAAGACAAAGCTTTACCACTTATTTTAGTAAACATGTCTTCCAAATTGCCATAGAATTTACCCGTTTGATGTGGGTTTTCGCCATAGCGTAATGTGCGAGACTGATGTAAGCTCCGCTTAAAAGCTTCATGTGAGCCATCATTGAAATAATTATAGATGGCAATATCGTAATTGGAAGAAATAGCAAATGATTTCAAGGCTAGTTTTCGACGTTCTTCTAAAGTCGTTTCCCCTTGTTTTTCTTTAAGTAATTCTAATAAACCTTCATACTCATCACGAGAAGGAACCACCAGAATGTCTTTATAATTCTTGGCAGCCGCACGTATCAGAGAAATACCTCCAATATCAATTTTTTCAATGATCGTCGCCTCATCATCCGTACTCGCTACAGTTTCCTCAAATGGATATAAATCCACAATAACCAGATCGATTTCAGGAATCTCATATTCCCCTAATTCTGCCAGATGTCCCTCTTCCCTGCGTGCAAGAATACCACCAAAAACCTTCGGGTGCAACGTTTTTACACGACCATCCAAAATAGAAGGATAACTGGTTACATCTTCCACAGCAGTAACAGGAATACCCAGTTTTTCAATGAATTTATGTGTACCTCCGGTAGAGTAGATTTTTACACCAAGTTGATGTAGCTCATTTACAATAGGTTCTAAACCTTCTTTGGAAAAAACTGAGACGAGTGCTGATTGAATTTTCTTGGACATGTGTATTGGTATTGATAAAATTAGCTGCAAAAATACATGTAGTTTTTTAATTATCCGATTATGTACTGTTTTGTTTTAAATACATGGATAATATAGGCGCAGAAACCTCGAAATTATATGTGCTACCCAGACAGGATAGTGTATAATAATTTTGTTTAAACTTTTAATCACAAAACTTAAACAAAAAATTATTTTTTTGAAAACATTTTAATATAAAACTTGTTTCTTAAACATTATTAATCAACAAACTATAAGCTTATTAAAATGAATAAGACAAAAAAAACACTACTACTATTTGCTAGCGTATTAATGATCGGTATTTCTTTTACTGCTTGCGACAAAGATGATGACAACGACGACAATCAGGCTGCAATCATCGAAATGAGAGACAATATCCTTGCTGCTGCGGAGGCTGCACGTACAGCTTGCGATCACGACGATAATACAGCCGAGATAAGAGCAAGCCTGAACACTATGGTGGAGGAGTTAGTAGCTTTAGCTCCACAAAGAACCGAATCAGAAAAAGCCAGTGAAGTAGCCGGTGGATGGTTACAGATTTGGTCAGACAATCCATTTACTACCGTTGATAATATTTGCTTTGATACTGACCATATTTATCAGATTGTATCATTGGATGGCTATTATTACAATATTTCACAAGTAGATGCCTTTGGTAGTTCATTAGGCTATTTCATCAGAGGTATTTATGAATCTCAGGAAGATGCACTACCTGTTGAGTTTACGGATGCTTATTTTTCTATGGCTCCTTTGGTTTCTGGTACAGATTTACTTGATTTGGTACAAACAGCAGAAAATGGTGAAATCGTACCTGCTCAAATTCCACCTACACCTGTAGTTGGTATCACAGGAACATTGGGTAATATTTATGTAGATGAAGAACTACGTATCATTACAGATGGCAGCTCGGCTGTAGCAAACTCTAGTGATCTGTATATCATGCGTCGTCAGGCAGCAGTACAGTAAAACCCCATTACTCCCCAAAATAAAAATTTCCAAATTCCAGTAACAGGCGTGTTCCGTTCACGTTTAGCTGGAGTTTGGAATTTGTTATTTTAAGGATAGGCACATATGCTAAGGTATTCATCCCCTCCTTGTTTTGAAGCGGTTATTTGTTTATCTTTGAATGAAAACTAAAATCATGTTCCCAAGTCTTCCAGAAACTTTCCGTAAACACAATATACAGGCAGATGTCCGTGTGCTGCTCCTATTGCGTAAAGCCATGGAGAAAGACTTAGTGAAAACTACTGGTGACCTATATGTAATATTGAAAGGCTTGCTGACTCGTAGCCCAAAAGATTTTGGCCCATATACAACAGCCTTTTACGAGTATTTTCTGGATATACAAATTGACAAAGGAGAACGTCTGGAAACGGCTTTACTCCGTTCAGAGACTTTTAAAGAATGGAAAAAAGAACGAATTGATGATGAAGACCTGATTCCCGACATAAAAGAACTGGTCGAACGATTCTTAGATGAAGTTCATCTGACCAGCTTTGATATTAAAAAAACTATAGACGGAGCCGATATACTCAATCAGGATAATCCCGATGCTCCGGATTCTCCCGGCAATGAAACAGGAGAAGCCCCAGAACGCCCAGATAAATTGGAACAAGCAGCAGATTATAGCAATATTCCTTTAGAAGAAATACTGGAGCGCATGAAACGGGTTGCCGAGCAACAAAGAGAAAAACATTTCGGCGGAAGTCATTGGATAGGCAGTGGAGGTATTTCGCCTTACGGCAATAATGGCGCAGCTCAGGGCGGGGTAAGAGTAGGCGGTACAGGCGGTGGCAAAATGGCCAGAGCCATTATGAATGATGCTAAATTTTTCCCGGTCGATACACATGCATTGCTCAAAGATGATAATATAGATGCAGCATTAGCAGCCTTGAAGGGCATAGAAGATGAATCAGCCGAAGTTATTCTGGATATACCAACCACCATTACCGAAGGGCTCAAACAAGGCGGTATTTTCCTACCCTATGAAAAAGAAAAAATACAGCAAAAAATACAGGTTGTTCTTATGATCGATAATGGCGGTTATTCCATGACGCCTTATATCAAACACGTCCGTCGGCTGTTTTCAAAGATGAAAACCCGCTTTGCTCATGACCTAAAGACTTATTATTATCACAATACAATCTATGGCGGTTTGTATTCAGATGTTCGTCGTCGTAAATTTGTCCCGATAGACAAAATAACTGCATTGGATAAAAACTACAGTATCTTTATTATTGGCGATGCCGACATGGCTCCTTACGAACTCGGCAGACAAAGCCTGGATACCTGGATGGCATTAAAAGGTCGCTTTAAGCGTATTGCCTGGATGAATCCGCTTCCACAAAAATATTGGGCTGGTTCTGATACTGTGCCAACATTGGCCCGTATCGTTCCTATGTACCCACTTACCCCTCATGGTATTGGTGAAGCTGTTGTAGAAATGAATTATCAGCGAAAATATTCTAAACGCTAATTGTACGTCCAATTGCTTACCTTTGCCCAACCATGGCGAATTTTAATTTACCTAATACAATAACTGGCATAAGAATTATCATTGGTATTGTGGTGCCAATCATGATGATCTATGGAGATTTTGAACTAAGGGTCGTGGCTGGCGTTCTGGGCATGATAGCAGCTTCTACGGATTGGCTGGACGGCTGGTTGGCACGTCGTTATAATGAGGTAACCAAGCTAGGCAAAATACTGGATCCTATTGCGGATAAAGTGTATGTTATTTTGGCTTTCCTGGCATTTGCATGGTTGGGGATATATGCTATATGGTGGGTATTACCGATAATTATCAGAGAAGTCGTCATTACTATTTATCGTTTTCGTTTTATGGCTCAAGGCAAAGTAGTGGCTGCTGTAAAAAGTGGCAAATTAAAAACCGTTTTACAAATGGGATTGATTGGCTACATTTATCTCTGCTTTATGTGTACAACCTATTACCCTGAATATTATCATCCTGCTTTCGACTGGCTGATGTACATTTTGCTTGCCTGGACATTATTTCAAACCTTGTATTCCGGCTATGTCTTTTTTAAGAATAACTGGCAGCTCATCCGTATTATATGAATTTTGGTAAATATAAGTTTGGCGAGTGGATGCGTGACCTGACCTCACTGGCAAACCCTATTATCCTGATTTTAGTCCCACTATGTTTTTTAAGATTGACACCTGCTTTCTATGTCCTTCTCATTGGTCTGGCTGTAAATGAAATTGTTGGTTCTCTGATAAAATTACTTTTTCATAAACCTCGTCCGGATGGACAAAAATATGGCGGTGCATTGGAAAAAATAGACGCTGGCAGCTTCCCGAGTCTACATGCAGCCCGCATTACAGTCGTTTATGCTACTTTGGCCTGGCTTTCGCCAAATGTGTTTTTCACCGTATTATTCATCGTTGTTATCCTGACGGTCGGCTATTCCCGCACCTTCTTAAAAAGGCATTTTTGGGCAGATGTTTTAGGAGGCTATGCACTTGGCGGGATTATTTTCGCTGTGATGACTTTTTATTTTTAAAAGCCCAGACAATAGATAACAGTCGTCAGGTTTAACCCCAAAACAACTGTCATCTGTCGTCTGAAGACTATAGTCTTTTAGTTCCCTCCAGCACCTTTACCAGCTTTCTCTACTTCCTTTGCACGACGATCGCGTTGCATCGGATTCTCTCTGCTACGTTGTTGTTTGAACAACTCAAAACGAGAAGGTTGTGGGCGTGGTGGCCAGTAATTATTCGATTTGTCTGTATCTGCCAGTTCCAGGAATGGATCAAGCGTAATACTTCTGACTTCTTTCTTCGTTGGGAATACTTTGGTTACACTTTCATGCGGAAGCATTCTCCAAATTTCAGCAGGAATACGGATTACTTCCTCCGTTCCATCCATGTATTCGAATTCCAAAATTAATGGCATCACCAAACCACCAACATTTTTGAAGGT
This sequence comes from Saprospiraceae bacterium, assembly GCA_020627965.1. Classification (GTDB taxonomy): domain Bacteria; phylum Bacteroidota; class Bacteroidia; order Chitinophagales; family Saprospiraceae; genus JAHDEO01. Next base: position 48,568 of record JAHDFX010000013.1, read on the forward strand.
AACTTCATAAAAATGATAACCTGCATCCAGCAATTCTCTCTCATCTGCTGCCAGTGAATTATAAAACTGTTCGTATTCTTTTCTATCCAGCGCATTTACATCATAGGGCGTGAAATTATTGTAAAAATCAATCGTTGACGAATCACGCTCTGTCACCGTCTGCTTCACTGATTTTGCATTACGTAGCTTTGTAATACTGGTCGGGCCAGCTTCTTTTTCCAACTTACTGATCTCTCTGGTCTCATCTGGATTTTGAGAACCTAATTGCATCCATTTTACATTTTCAATGGCAATATCAACATGATCTGTCGTATAGAACCAGCCTCTCCAGAACCAGTCCAGGTCAGTACCTGAAGCATCTTCCATAGTACGGAAAAAATCAGCAGGTGAAGGGTGTTTGAACATCCAACGCTGAGAATATTCTTTGAAAGCGTGATCAAATAATTCACGTCCCATTACGGTTTCACGCAGGATATTCAAGGCTGTAGCTGGTTTGCCGTAGGCATTATTACCAAATTGGAAAATTGACTCAGAATTGGTCATAATAGGAGAAATTCTGCTTTTATCTCCTTTCATATAATAGACGATATTTTCTGGTGGGCCACGACGTGAAGGATAATCACGCTCCCACTCCTGCTCGGTGATGTATTGTAAAAAGCTGTTCATTCCCTCATCCATCCAGGTCCACTGACGCTCATCAGTATTAACGATCATCGGGAAATAATTATGCCCAACCTCATGGATAATTACGCCGATCATACCGTATTTAGTACGAGCAGAATAAGTGCCATCGCTTTCCGGGCGACCGAAGTTGAAACAGATCATCGGATATTCCATACCTATACGCTTCGCACTCACCGAAATAGCTACAGGATAAGGATAATCGAAAGTATGACGCGAGTATACATTCAAGGTATGTACAACGGCTTTAGTAGAATATTTTTCCCAAAGCGGATTACCTTCTTTCGGATAATAAGACATCGCCATAATAGTACGATCTCCCTGCTTAACACCTTGTGCATCCCAAATAAATTTACGAGAAGAAGCCCAGCCGAAATCACGTACATTTTTAGCATGGAAAGTCCAGGTTTTCTGACCTTTTTCTTTTGTTTTTTCATTTTCACGAGCTTCATCTTCTGTAATGACCATGAGCGGTTCATCAGCAGTTTTAGACTGCTCAAGGCGCTTACGTTGTTCGGCAGTCAGTACGCTCCACGGGTTTTGTAAAACCCCTGTAGAAGCCACAACATGGTCAGAAGGAACAGTAATATTTACTTTATAATCGCCAAAAGCCAGTGCAAACTCACCACGACCTAAAAATTGCTTGTTTTGCCAACCATTCACTTCATCGTATACACACATACGTGGAAAAAACTGAGCGATCGTATACAGGTAGTTGTCATTTTCTGAAAAATACTCATAGCCGGAACGACCACCGATCTTCATACGGTCATTAACATTATACCACCATTTGATCTTAAAAGAATATTTTCCGCCTGATTTCAATGTAGTTGGCAGGTCAATACGCATCATGGTTTTATTGATCGTATAAGACAGATCAGCACCACCAGTCGTTTTGACATAATCTATTTTAAATCCGCCATCAAAATCGAAAAACAGACGTTTGATGTCCCGCATACTAGCATCTTCATCAATAGACGTCGCACGTATCTTGTGTGAATCTGAGTCTTTTGCTCGCATATTCTGGTCGAGTTGCAGCCAAAGATACTTCAGATCATCAGGAGAATTGTTGTGATAAGTAATGGTCTCTTCGCCATAGATACGCTGGTTCTCGTCATCAAGTTCAATGTCCATGACATAATCTGCTTGTTGTTGCCAGTATTCATGTCCCGGCGCACCGGATGCCGCCCTGTACACATTAGGCGTCGGCAATTCCTGCCCAAGCTGGCGGAATTTGTTGGTATTGGTATTGTCCTGTGCCATCAGACTTGTACTGATGAGTAACAGTAGTACCAAGGTTTTTAGTTGATTCATGATTTTCATATTTGTTTATTACCACTAATCCCGATTAGTGGTACATTTTATGTGAATGTAGTTTTTTACTAATGATTGTCCCATTTGTTATGAATATTTCGCCCTTTCAGGGTAGGCTTTACCAAAATTTAGTTTCTATCATCAGCCATATAGCCATAACAGCGACAGCTA
>JAHDFX010000218.1 GCA_020627965.1 Saprospiraceae bacterium
ATTAGCAATAACTTAATTCAGTCCAAGCACTTACCTAGAACGTTATTCCAATTCCATAGTCTACATATTCGGCGACTTCTTTGTGCGATTTCATGTATAAACCAATGTGAATGCGAGGATGCCCCTTTCGGGCAATGAATGGGTAATAGCGTATGCCCAGTCGGGTGTATAAAAACCAGGGTTGCAGATAAGAACGAGTCATATAAGTCCCAGCTTGTAACCATAAACTGACACGCCCGAAGCTGACTTCATCAGCAATAAACAACATCGCTCTTTGTGCGTTTTTTCTTCGCTCTTTTTCTGTTTCAAATAAACCAATATGCTGAGTAAAAGCCAGTACATGCATAGCATACTCATATTCAAAACCAGCATACAAGCGATTATTATGTTTCAAACGACGATGAACTGAAAGACGAGAAACGTAAACAGGATACTTCGGACCAGCAAAAGCCTGAGACTCTTTAATACCAAGTCCCTGATATATGCCCAGATGAAAACGTTTATCAAATTCGGGTGACCGACCAGTACGAACATAGTCAGCTTCCATCAGAGGTTGAGGTGTATATCGAACTCCTAGGTTCAAAGCTGGAATATTGATACCCAAATTAGGCAAACTGGAAGCAGCATTAGAATAATGTGTTAGAGAAACAGCAGCCAATGTTGTCCAATGTTCATTAATTATCCAATTTGTACCAAATCGAAATCCTACAATAGTATTCAAATTTGAGCCAATAGCATTATTCGTTGGATTACTTGCATAATTAAATGGACGATTAAGCCAGGCCAATCCTACTCCGAATCTAAAATCACCGTAAAATCGTTTTCTTTTCAGGAATCGCAAGTTCAGATTAGGCATCAGCCCTACCCCAGTACCAAAGATTTCTTTATCACCAAAATTTAAATACGAAAATGCTAATCCGAAAACAGGAAGTTTTTGAGCTTCATGCCAATCTCGTTTTCCGTAAGTTTGTATACCTATATTTAGTTCCCCTCCAGTGGTATAGCCATTGATCGGGGTGGTGAATTTACTAGTATGCTTGACTATTTTCCCGAAGTAAAGACTGGGTTCCAGTGAAATTCCTTTTGGAATCGACTGTGTATAAGCCCATACAGACAGGAGCATTATTCCTCCTAGTATACCCCAACGAATCAGCCCTCTTTTCTTCATTTTTTCCTCAACTTTACAAATAATTCATTGCCTAATCTCGGCTTAATGGAATTATAACAATCCTCCATAATTTCGATATGGAACATTTCAGCAAATAAACTTCTGTACTCTGCTTCGTCTCCACCGTAGGGAGGTTGTTCTATGCGCATAGCTTTATTCCATAATAAGCCTACCAAATAGCCATCAGGTTTAAGTAATTCATAGACTTTCTTAGCATAATTTGGTCGCAAGTCTATATCTATTGCACAAAAGAAAGTCTGCTCTACGATGATGTCGTACTGACCTGTAAATTCAAAAAAATTAGCACAGTGAATCTGTTCGGCAGGGAAGCCTGGAACACGTTTTTTAAAATTCTCAATTGCTAAAGGTGCAATATCAATTACTTCTACGTTTTTAAAACCGTTTTTATATAAATATTCTGCTTCATGGGCATTGCCACATCCCGGAATAAGAATACTTTGGCTCTTATCTTTCAATCCATCAAAATAGGTTTGAATAGGTATAGAAGGATAGCCAATATCCCAGCCTGTATTTTCAGTTTTATAACGGTTATTCCAATGTTCAGCAGTTAGTTTCATTATTTTTTTTAAACAACTTTATACAGTAAACCATTCAATCAATTTATTTTTAGGTTCAAAAGTGTCTGGATTCCCAAAACTATAATGCTCAAATTTAAACAGTATTTTATCTTTTGTTATTAAATAACGACTGTTTTCGTGTGATTACCTAATTTTTATATCAGGCAACTCCTGGCAGTGGTTGTGCTACCCTAATGGTGAATCTGAAAAAATGCAGAAAGTCAATGTAAAGTCTCATAAAGCTAAAGGACGAACTGTAAATATAGACCGCCCTTCGGGCTGAGAGAAGAGAGATCGTTTCGCAGGGCTCACTGCGAAGCGTTCTCGCTTCTCGCTTCTAAACCTTATATTTGCACAATGGAAAAAGAACTGGATACGAAGAATTTTGGTGCTTATATGGATAGAACCATCAAACTTGTCAAATTGAATTATCTCAAAGCTTTTAAAGAAGCTGGAATAGATTTAACAACAGAGCAATGGGTGGTACTAGATAGTCTTTATAAGCAAAATGGTGTATCACAGACCGAGCTTGCAAACGATAGCTTCAAAAATGCCCCAACGGTTTCTCGCATCATCGATTTATTGTGCAACAAAGAACTCACTGAACGTCAGCGCTTCGAGAATGATCGCCGTCGATATAGAATATTCCTCACTGAAAAAGGAAAAGCAACTTATGAAAAAGCACTTCCTATTGTACTCCACCTTCGCCAACAAGGCTGGCAACATCTCTCCGATGAGGATTACAAGGTTTTTCGACGCATTATGAATCAGATTTTTAAAAATTTCGAATAAAACGATGCCGCTATAATTTGACATATCGCTATAATTGATTATTTTTGTTGCTATAGCAACTATTGCAACAGCAACAAAGTTAAACTTTACTGACTACTATAAATATTAATCATGGAAAGTATGATCTCAACACTCCCCAAAATAGAGCATAACAAAACAGATTTCATGCCTATCAATGGCACAGATTACGTGGAGCTGTATGTAAGCAATGCCAAACAGGCTGCTCATTTTTATCGTACTGCAATGGGCTTCAAAGCACTAGCTTATGCAGGTTTGGAAACTGGTATACGCGATTATGAGTCTTATGTAGTTATTCAGGATAAGATCCGTTTGGTATTAACCTCACCTTTGAATAGCGGTACAACTATTGGTCAACACATCGATAAACATGGTGATGGAGTAAAAGTAACTGCTCTATGGGTGGATAATGCTACTTATGCGTTCAAGGAAGCGGTAAAACGTGGTGCAAAGGTTTACATGGAGCCCAGAGTAGAGAAGGATGATTTTGGTAAAGTTGTACGTTCTGGTATACACTCTTACGGTGACGTTGTGCATATTTTCGTAGAGCGTAAAGATTATAATGGCGTATTCTTACCCGGATATAAAAAGTGGGAAACTCAGTATAATCCTGAGCCAGTAGGTTTGAAATTTGTCGATCATATGGTGGGTAATGTAGAATTGGGACAAATGGATGTTTGGGTAAAGTTTTATGAAAAAGTGATGGGTTTCAAACAAATCATGTCTTTTGATGATAACGACATTTCTACCGAGTATACTGCCTTAATGAGTAAGGTAATGAGTAATGGCAATGGACGTATCAAATTCCCTATCAATGAACCTGCTCCTGGATTAAAAAAATCTCAGGTAGATGAATATCTGGAATTCTATGAAGGGGCAGGTGTTCAGCATATTGCGGTTGCTACTGATGATATTATCGATACGGTGACCAGGTTGCGTGACAGAGGTATTGAATTCCTTCGTGTGCCTGATACGTATTATGATGTTCTTTTGGATCGTGTAGGTGAGATTGATGAAGATCTGGCACCTTTGCGTGATCTGGGAATTTTGGTTGATCGAGATGATGAAGGCTATTTGCTACAAATTTTCACTAAGACCGTGCAGGCTCGTCCTACTATGTTCTTCGAAATCATTCAACGTAAAGGAGCTACTTCTTTTGGAAAAGGTAATTTCAAGGCTTTGTTTGAGGCTTTGGAGCGTGAGCAAGAATTGAGAGGTACTTTATAAGTTTTTTCCGAATATCCTGATTGTCAATATACTGGATGTATGAGCTTTATGTCGATTTACATTTGACTGGTAAAAGCAAAAACCAATACGGAGTATTGTATAAAAGACATCCCGAATTTTCATTATGAAGATTCGGGATGTCTCATATAAACCTGATGGTTGGCAAACCTGGAAGCTTTGAAATAATCAAATTTTCTCCCAAACTGCATATACACCCGGCGCCGTCTTACTTTTCGATTGTCTCAGGTAAACCTGAAAATCTGTATTATTCTGCTTTCCTACCCAAGAAGAAGTAGTAATAGATTGGTAATCATCATCGAATTGTTGGCGTAGCCCGCTATAAATACTCTCGGCATTGTTCGTATCATCGAGGTATACCGTAAATTCTATCTTATTCACCTTACCGCTGGTATCCAGACCATAGATAATATCAGCAAAACCAGCTTTATTGATGTCTATAGTATAATCAATGCTGCCAGCAGATGAATTGACCAGCTCAGCAGTTTCGATTTTTTGCACCTCCCGTTTAGTCATACCAAATTCTACTTTACGGAATATAGGCTTGTTGACATTAGGTATCGTACTGTTTTCACTAGTGTTCTGTGTAGATTTGCTATCAGAGTTGCTATTGCATGCACTCAGGATAGCTATAAGTGCAAAAAACAGGATGCCCGGAAGCATCCTGTTCATAAATTTTGAAGATTTTCTCATGGAAGATTGGGCTTAAAGGTCATCGTCGTCATCTCCACTGCGGCGATCATCGTCATCGTCGCTGTATTTTCCTTTACCACCTTTTCCCTTGCTATTTCCTTTACCTCTTTCCTTTTCGTTCTTCCACTTTTCCTTATCACGCTCTTTGTCTTTTTTCCATTCTTCTTTATCACGCTCTTTGTCTTTTTGCCATTCTTCACGATCACGCTCTCTTTCTTTTTGTCGTTCTTCACGATCACGTTCCTGCTCTTTTTTCCACTCTTCTCTATCACGCTCCTGCTCTGCTTTCCACTCTTCACGCTCACGCTCTTGTTCGTCTTTCCACTCTTCTTTTTCACGTTCACGCTCATCACGCCATTTGTCTTTGTCTTTGTCTTTCCAGCTATCGTCATCGTCGTCTTCATAATCGCTGTCATCATCGCTGTCGCTGTCATCATCGCTGTCGTCGTCGCTGTCGCTGTCATCATCGCTGTCGCTGTCGCTGTCGTCGTCGCTGTCGCTGTCATCATTACCGTCATTGTCTTGTTTGCCAGGTCTTGGCCTTGGCTTAACTTCTATATCACCAGGTTTTTCATTTCCCGTTTCCGTGTCTTTAGTTTTTCCTTTGTCTTTACCAATGATAATCTGCTCCACATCTTTCAATGTAATCTGTGGTCTGTCTTGTGCATGGGTATCTTGTATTGCTATTGCAAAACAAAACATCAATGCCAAAAAAAGAATTTTTTTCATGTTTAGTTTTTATCTAAAGTAATTTAAATGTTCGGGTAAGTGCTTGATAACCAATATTCGTGCCAGCTTAATCATCGTCTCTATCTCTGCCGCGTCCTCTGTCCTTGTCTTTATCTTTTCCACGTCCTTTGCCTTTTCCACGACCACGACCGCCTAATTCTTCCATTTTTTCTTCATATTTTTCTCTCAATTTTTCCCTTTCCTCCTGATATTTTTCTCTTAATTTTTCTTTTTCTTCATGATATTTTTCCCTTAGTTTTTCTCTCTCTTCACGTCTCTTTTCTCTTTCTTCTTCTCTGTCGTCACTATCATCATCATAATCCCAGTTGTCATCATCATCGTCATCGTCATCTTCATTATTGTCTCTATCACGGTCTCTGCCCCTGCCTTTGTCTCTATCCTTACCTATATCTATTTTAGGCTTATCACTGGTTTCTTCCTGTTCTTTTTCTTTTCCAATCTGCTCTTTTATTTTTCCTTTCAATTTGTCGAACAAGCTTTCAGGAGCTGTTTCTTCATCAGGATTGTTCTTGTTGTCTTCCTGTACTTCTCTTAGTTTTTTTTCAATTTTTCTATCTACGTCATCTGCATTATCTGCATCTTTCACAGATGCTTTGATCTGTTTTCTGATCGTATCAAATAAAGAGTCATTGGCTGTAGCCTCATCTTTGTTGTTTTTGTTTTCCGTCTGTACGTCGTCCACGAGGTCGAGCAGACGATCAAATAATCCTTTTCTTGCCATTATTTACTATAATTAATTTGAGTTAAACAATTAAAAAAAAACGGGTGAATGAGCTTAGAAATTGTTTGAATTTAGGAAGTCATGCTGTCGATCTTATCGTCTGCTTTTTCTACCAGGTCTGTCACCTTATTGCCCAGATAATGACTGGCCAGCCCTACTAACAAACCAATAATACCACCTGCAATGATGTCTTCAACAAGTCGACCGGATATTATACCAAAAATGGCGAATACCCCTGCACCAATAAGTGCACTGACCATCAATTTATTACCTAGAGAAGTGCCAGCTCTAGTGCCGTAAATACCACCAAGAATACCGACGATAATGCCACCCATTGTGAAATCGTTAAATAAAATGCTCATGATTCCTTCAATAGGTTGGAAAACTAATGCTCCACCTACTCCGCCGATTAAGCCTAGAATGGCGCTAATAATTGTCTTTTTCATAATGTAAAATTAGTTTTTGGTGAATTGATATATAATTAAAGTTTAGTTAGAAATTACATCCTTAATGTACAACATCTTAGGCAACCAGTAAGTCGATTTCATAATATCTTCAATGATAACGCCTCTTGATGAGGTACTATGAATAACTAAAAGTTCTTTTTCCGAACTTTTTACAATAAGCGAAACATGGGAGACTTCTCTGCCATTTTTAGCAAAAAAAGCCAGATCGCCTGCCTGAGCTCGTTTCTGCCTGACCTTCTTACCTTCTTTTGCTTGCTCTAGAGAACGACGGGGTAATTTGACACCATATTCATCCAGAATATAAGCAGTAAAACCAGAGCAGTCGAAGCTTTTTGGCGTACTGCCTCCGTAGGTATAAGGAGTGCCTTTATATTTTTTAGCGTAAGCAATAATGCCATTGCGCATTTTCAATTCCTGGCCTGCTGTGGCGGGCTCTTCAGCCGCTCCACCTTTCAGACGGGTGATTTTCCAACGAAGTACATCGGTTCCATCTTTATTTTCTGCTGCCAGAATAATATCGTTCATGCCTTCTTCCAGTTGGATACGGGCTTTGATTGTCCCATTTCTGAAATTGTAATTGGTGATCTCTTTTTTATTGTGTACCAATAATATCTGTTGGCGGTTGTCAACCCCCGAAATAGCCCCTTCAATAGGGAATATTTTATCAGTCGTACTGAAAGTTTCGGCATTGGGTGCCAGGTCTTCCAATGTAATTTCTTCGGCTTTGTCATCCTTTGGTTGGCTGGGTTTGGGGCGGGGCGTCGGTTTAGTTGGAACAGTCACCTTGTCTGGTTTTACAGAAGGTTTGCCTGGCTTTTTCTTACCTAACGTAATTTTAGGCATACTGGCTTTACCAGGTTTGGAGTTCGGCTTTTTATTGGGCTTATATTGTATGACAATACGCTCAGTTTTACGCTTATTCTTGATGAGAATCAAATTATTCCCGGTTTCCAGTTTTAGCCTTGCGGTCAGCTTGCCGGACTTTGTAGACAGGCTATATCTTACCGGCATATCATTGTGCATAACACTTACTTTTCTGATACTTTTCACACCAGGTAAGCCGACTTGCAATTGGAAATCAGGTTTAGAAACGATTGTAAAATTTTCTCTGGGCTGGATATATTTTATACTGCTTTGCTGGGCAAATAATGGATAACTGCATAGCATAAAAGCTATATAAATAATGGGTAGTCTATAGGTCATCTGGGTTTGAAAATTTTATTTCGTATAAATTAGTTAACATGCTCAGTTTTGCTAAAAGTATGCCAGCTATTTTAGAAGGACAAATATAAATCAAGACAAAAGTTACAACTTCAAATTTATTTTTTACGTACAGGACAAAATTGATATGCAACTATCAAAGTTGGACAACATCCAATTTATGATTTGTCATATGCTGTACCTACGGCACACAAAAATGGATGTGATACTTAATCTCTACCTATATTTTGTCTCCCGATTCCCATCGGGGACGAGACTGCTTATTCCATGCCCCGTTAGGGACGACATATCGGTAGATAAATAATTTAACAATTGGTTTGCGTGCTGTCAAGTACGCCCATAAGTAAGTGCTTGGACTGAATTAAGTTTTTGTCGGATTTTATCTGGATTTTTTTTTGGCTAAATTATTTTTAGTTAATTGATTATTAATATTTTGTAAAAAAAATACATTGAGGTTAAATTTTTTCCTACACTTTTTCTACGGAAAATCCATTTTTTTGTAGTTGTCCATCCGTCCATTTGATTGCACATTTGTATCATCAATAAATCAACTAAATGTGTATTACTATGAACCTGACTGAAAAATTTAAACAACTTAAAACCGACGGAAAAAAATGGACTGTCGTAACGAGCTATGATTATTGGAGTGCCAATATTCTTAACAAAACTAATGTAGATGCCCTTTTAGTCGGTGACTGTGCTGCAATGGTCATGCATGGACATCAAAACACTTTAAAGGCTGATGCAGCCATGATGACTACACATACTGTAGCGGTTGCTAAAGGTGCTCCAAAGAAATTTATCATTACAGCTTTACCTTTTATGACAGGTAAAAAAAGCTTGAAAGAAGGCTTGGAAACAGTAGAAATCCTGGTTAAAGCTGGCGCACATGCTGTGAAGGTAGAAGGCGGGTTTGGCAATGAGGATTTTATCAAAAGTATAGTCGATATTGGAGTACCTGTTATTGGGCATATTGGCTTAAAACCAACCCATATTCATATGCTACAAGGTTTTAAAGTACAAGGTAAAAAGGTAGAAGAAGCTGATAAAATTATGGTAGAAGGTATAATGCTTCAAGAGATTGGCTGTACCGCAGTGGTTGTAGAAGCTGTACCTCCAAAACTCGGACGACGCTTAAGCAAAAAATTGGATATTCCGGTCATAGGAATTGGCGCAGGACTAGATGTAGATGGACATGGACTGGTTTTTCAAGACATGCTGGGAATGACCATCGATCTTAAGCCTAGATTCGTTCGGGAATATATCAAAGGAGCAGATTTGATTACAGACAGCGTCAATCACTTTGTAAGTGACGTGAATACGTTGAACTATCCTCAGCCTCAGGAGATGTATCTGCCTAAGCGCAAAGTAGTTCAGGCAGAGCATTTGGAAAGGAAAGCTAGTTGATAGGAAATAGTCGTCAGTCATCGGACGACGGTCATCAGAAGAATAGTTAACGACTGTCGTCCGTAGACTGATTACTAATCAATTCCAGCGAATCAATTTATAGCCTACAGAAATTTCGTAAGTAGCATTAGTAACCTGCTGGCTGTTCAATGTACGTAGCTGATTAGTTCTGATGTCGTAATAAGGAATAGTCACAGGTAAGTCTATTTGCTTAGAAATATCAGGATGGAAAGAAAATTCTACCAGAAAATTACCACTGTCGCCGACAGAAAACTCGAAGCCTCCCATGACGGTCAATCCATAATTAAATGGTCTTACATATTCTTCCAGATACTCTCTTCCAAAATACAGATCATAGTCAACTGTAAAATCTCCTCGTATGCCTATACCTATGAAGTATTGAGTATAGTCGGTCAGATTCCAGCTTTTTTTACCTCCAAAAACCAGTGATAAATTATTAAAAGGCTGGCGGAAGGAACGACGTGGGAGTTCTCTTTCATTACCAGATTGATCAACAAAAACTGAGGAGCGAAAAACGATACGACTACCTTTCATATGATAACCAAACTGACCAAATAAACCAGTACCTGATTCCTGATCTACAGATTCTAAGAAAACGACACCATGCGCACCAGGCTGTACTTCCCTTTCCTGCGTATTCCATCTTTGAGTGCCTAAAGTGAGACCACTCTTAAAGCCATATGCTGTACCCCATTGTGCAGAGGCGAAGGTAGATAAGATCATGGCTATCGCCAATAAGCAATTTTTTTTCATGTTTCTACGTGTTGAAGTGTTAATGTGTGCATCACAAATTGCACAGTTCTATTAAGTTTTGCTCAGTTATCCACCCCCTGCACCCCCTCCAAAGGGGGAAATTGACGTCTTTTTGTCCCCCTTCGGAGGCAGGGGTGCAGGGGGTGGAATGCTGAGAGTTTTTGTGCAATTTATGATACACACAATGTTAATGTATCGGAGTCTTGATGTTTTTACAAAAATATAGAAAAAACGTCGAATTGCAAGATCGGGTGAAATATACCCAAAGTTTCACGTCTTCTATGCTAAAATTTCACGCTCTGATCCCGAAATTTCACGTCTTCTATGCTAAAATTTCACGCTCTGTGCATCGTCCTGAAAAAACTTTACAGTTAGAAAATAAGGACTGAAATAGATTTA
>JAHDFX010000219.1 GCA_020627965.1 Saprospiraceae bacterium
ATAGCGACATTAGGCTTTATTCTATTAGCGATCATAGTAGCTCCTCTCAACCCGACTTCCTCCTGAACAGAGTTAACAATATATAAAGAATAGGGCAGCTTGACCTTGTTCTTTTTCAATAAACGAGCCACCTCAGCAATACAGAACCCTCCCATTTTATTATCTAGCGCACGTCCTGCGTAATACCTGTCATTCAGCAAGATCAATTCATCAGGATAAGTAATGACACAACCTACATGAATCCCCATGTCTAGTACTTCCTGTTTTGTATTAGCCCCCACATCAATAAAGATATTTTTGATGGCAGGTAGTTTTTCTTTATCTCCACCACGACGCGTATGGATAGCCGGCCAGCCAAAAACACCAGTAACAAAACCATTTTTAGTATGGATATTTACTCTTTTAGAAGGTGCGATCTGATGATCTGATCCCCCATTTCTGATAACATGGATAAAACCTTTATCTGAAATATGATTAACAAACCATGAAATTTCGTCGGCATGTGCCTCAATAACTACTTTATATTCTTGCCCGGGATTAATCACGCCGAAAACTGTTCCGTAATTATCTACTTCGTATTCGTCGATATAATCTTTAATATAATTCAGCCAGAGTTTTTGTCCAGGTGCCTCAAATCCTGTTGGTGATGCATTATTTAAATACTCGAACAAGAACTTCTCTGACTTTTTTGTCAAAATTGCCATATGATTAACTAAATGTTGGGTTTTTCAAAAAAACAAACCTAATAAGTATGGAATATACACCTAGGCTAAAACAGTTTGCAAAGATACTATATTATCCAAGCCGATATATTTTTTACGTCAAAAAAAACATACAGTTTCATTATCGGTATATTATCTTAAATTAATCAATACATTCTCCCAATCTATCGATCTCTTTAAATGTATTAAATGTATGTAAACAAAACCTTAATCTTTCCTTTCCTCTTTGGACGGTAGGATACACAATAGGTAATACATTAAAATTATGAATTTGGAGTTGTTTGGCATATTTTCTGACTTTTTCATTGCCAGGAATCATCAAACACTGAATAGCAGACCTACTTTCTATAAGTTCTAACCTGATGGTCTTCCTGAAATACTGAATCAATGCTTGCAATTCATCAATTTTATTTTGGGATTTTTGCAAAAAGTCATAAGCACAATCAATAGCCACTAAACTATGCAAAGGCGAAGCTGTCGTATAGATAAACGAGCGTGAAAAATTAACTAAATAAGTTCTCAACTGCTTATTTCCAAGAATTATGGCTCCATGCGCTCCCAGGGCTTTACCAAAAGTATGAATACGTGCAAAACACCTGCCTTCCAGTCCCAATTCATTTACCAGTCCTCTTCCCTGCTCTCCCAATACACCCGTTGCATGTGCCTCATCGACGACTAAATGAGCTTGATATTTTTCGCACAGATCAGCTATTTCTAGTAAAGGTGCTTCATCTCCATCCATTGAATACACTGATTCTACAGCCACAAAAACTATTCCTTCCGAAGCAGCTAATAAACATTCTAACTCTGCTGTATCATTGTGAGCAAAAGCCTGTTTATTTAATCTATTCATCTTCAGACCATCGTGAATACTGGCATGAATAAGTTCATCATAAATAACGATATCACCAGGGCGAGGAACACATGAGAAAAAACCTACATTAGCATCATAGCCAGAATTGTAGAGTAAACCTGTTTCTGAATTATGAAAATCTGCGATCTTCTGTTCCAGGTACTCTGTATATTCTGAATTACCAGAGATCAGACGCGAACCTGTAGCACCAAGTTGTCTGGGAAGTGTTTGCAGCTTTCGCTCAATATTTGCCTGCAATTCAGTGGAACGGGCAAAACCAAGATAATCATTAGAGCAGAAATCAATACCCGACAGTTCAGGAATTAATTGCCTGAAAGTCAGTTCCTTTTTTCTCTTCTTTAAATAATGCGCTATGCGGTCTTCCAGCTTTTCCATTTTTAGTAATACCTCAAACGACGTACCTGAGAAACATACTTTGCCAAACGTAAGACCTGACAAGTATAGCCATATTCGTTGTCATACCAAACGTACAAAGTAACGGTCTTACCATCGGTAGACATCTTAGTGGAAGGCGCATCGAAAACCGAAGCTGCTGTTGTTCCAATGGCATCACTAGACACAAAATCTCTCGAAGTAGAATATTTGATCTGAACAGCCAGTGGGCCAGCTAAAGAAGCATCTTTTAACTTCTGATTGATGGTTTCTATATCCGTTGCTTTATCCAGCGTCAGATTTAAGATAGCCAGAGATACATTCGGCGTTGGAACTCGAATAGCCGACCCCGTCAGCATACCATCCAGTTCAGGGATAACTTTACCTATTGCTGCTGCTGCTCCGGTGGAAGTAATGACCATATTTACGGCGGCAGCTCTCCCACGACGGGGCTTTTTGTGAAAATTATCTAAGAGATTCTGTGCATTAGTATAAGCATGGACGCTTTCCACATGCCCTTTTTGTATCCCAAAATGATCGTGAACCACCTTGATAACTGGGGCAATGGCATTCGTTGTACAAGAGGCTGCACAGAAGATTTTATCTTCCTTGAAATTAAGTGTTTTATGGTTTACGCCATGCACAATATTAGGAATACCTTTGGCAGGTGCAGTAAACAATACCTGACTAACGCCCGGACGTAAATGTACACTTAAAGCCTCTTTGTCTCTCCATGCTCCAGTGTTATCAATAACTAATGCATCATTAATACCATATTCCGTATAATCAATATCCGTAGGGTGTTTGGCAAAGATCATATGTACACGATTACCATTGACAATCAGTTCATCTGCATCACGAGCTACACTTACTGTTCCTCTAAACTTCCCATGCACAGAATCTTTACGCAACAAGGAAGCCCTTTTACTTAACTCTTCCCGCCTGTCAGACATTTTAGGACGCACAACAATGGCTTTCAGGCGCAACTGCTCTCCCCTACCAGTCGTTTCGATGAGTCTGCGTGCAGCTAGTCTGCCAATACGTCCAAAACCGTACAAAATAACATCTTTAGGCTTCAACACCTTTTTATCTTGCCCAATATGATCGCCCAATTTTTCTGATAGGAAATCAGATATATTGGCATAAGTCCCTTCCGACGCTGTCAGCCATTCCGTTGCTAATTTACCAATATCAATTCGAGAAGGTGCAAGGTCCATCTTTGCAATGGCTTCTACTAATTTCAAACTAGTATAGACTGAGATGGGTTGTTTGACATAATTTTTGGCAAACAGGTGGTCATTTAGCACCTCACTAGGGCGAGAATCATAAATATTCCGGCGAAATAATATTAGCTCTATAGAACGATCAAAGCGCAGTTCTCCCACTATTTTTAGCAGTTCCAGTGCAGCTTTTTCCATATCACGCCAATGCTCCAGAGTCATTTTATTGATTGAAGTTTCTTTTACTTCCATTACTTGTGTTTATTTATTATGATTGTGTTGAGGTATTGATGTGTTGATGTTCATAAAAGCATCCAAGACCGAATCATCGTGGCAAAGGTAAGAAATCAGCGAATAATGATGAATAGATTTTTTTATTATTCCTGTAAACTTTTTGACAAAAATATGGCAAAAATAAATATGTTATTTTGGTGATTCTTAAATATCTTTGGCGAAAATTCGCTTAACAGCAATAAAAAGTCTATTTAAAAACAAAAATATGAGTCGCCTTAAACTTTTACTATTTACTTTCCTATTCTCTTGCTCATTTGTACTACAAGCACAGATATACAACTCCGTACAATTACCAACACCAGATAATCTTACGCCATTATTTGTAGGTTCTATTGCCAATAGTAAGATATACTATGGAGCTGAACCAGCTAATGCCGATCCTAATAAACCAGTTATTGTGTTTGTACATGGATTTATTGATCTGGCTAATTCCTGGTTTTTACCTGGTAATGAAATTTATGACGAAGCCTATGCAGACGGGTATCGTTCAGCTTTTGTAGCTATGACCAGAGGTGAAGGCATGTGGACAAACGGACACATACTCGGCGGCATGCTTGAAGATATTACCGATCATTATGGTGTAGACAATGTTGTTATTGTAGCACATAGCAATGGAGGGAAAGCTTCTGAAGTAGCCATGTTCTATCAGGGAAAAAGAGCTTTGGTCGATCGAGTTATCTCTTTAGGAACACCTTTTAAAGGAACAGAATTAGCTAACCTTTCTCAGACATTCTGGTTTAGCTGGTTGGTTGATTTTATTGGACTTGGAGATGGCGCTGCAACTTCTACAACTTATTATATGCAGGGAGTTGCCCGTCCATACCTAGACAATTTGCCTAATAATCAGCCTCAGAAATTCTTCAATTTTGGTGGCTGGGGCTGGAATGTAGGAACCACACTGGCAGCACCGGTGATGTACACAGGAGGGCTTATCCTCAATGCTAATGGAAGCGGTTCTAATAATGGAGGCAATGATGGTGTCACGCCATATTGGAGTTCTACTCGCCCCGGAGGACTGGAAGTCTGGGGACCTGGCTATGGCAACCCTGATTCGAGGTACGATCATCTTGATATTGCAAGTGATTATGTTTGGGATGATATTGAGCCATATTTTACTGGCCCGCTGGGTACTTTGCGTGCTGTGCCAACAAATGAGCAGCCACAAGCTAAAAGAGCTAATGTACAATACCTTTACAGTGAAGGCAATCAGAACACTTTCATGGTAGAGGAAAATGTAGGAAGGGTTAATATTTCTATTTTACATCAAAATGCAGATGACGTTTTCACGATTATTAATAATAACAGAGAAGTAATCACTATCGATACTGAATTGACTGAAGGTTATTTTAATAATTTCGCCACTAGCCTTCAAACTAGTCTGGAAGCTGGCACTTATCAAATTCTCAGTGATGAAGAGTTTGGTGCCATTGTCAATTATGAAAATGGTATAGAGCTGGTTCATTATCCGGCAAAGCATACCTACAATCAAGGTGATGAGCTTACTATTGAAATAGCTATTGAAAATACTACAGCCAATTATGATGATGCAGAAATTACCGCTATTTTAAATCGTAGCAATTTAGAGAATAATCAAATTACTGGTCAGGAACTGGATATGCAACTGGTAAAGCTTAGACCTATTGGCGGAAATCGTTTTAGCTATACTTTTGACAACGAGCTTGCTGAAGGCGTTTATAATGTAATGATACAATCCATTCATGGTGATTTTTCCAAGTCCATGGTAACAGGTTTTGTTGTTCAGAGAAAACCCGGACTTAGTTTGGAAACAACGGCTAATATCAGCCTAAATACGTTCCCTAATCCAGTTAAAGATATACTTACGGTCAATGTATCATTGGAAGATAATCATAAAAACACTCTTCATTTATATGATGCATTTGGCCGTCAGGTATACACACAGAACATTTCAGATTTGAATACAACTATAAGTATTGACATACAAAATCTAAATATTCCTGCCGGAAGTTATTATCTTCAAATTCAAAGCGGAAATCAGCAAAAAGTGCAGCCAATCATCAAGCACTAATATTAGTTTAGACTCTTACTCTTAGTTCAATAAAAAAAGCGTTGCAATTCAATTTGCAGCGCTTTTTTGTTAAAATGCTTCGCATTGGGTTTTTGCTTTTATTGGTTTTCCTGCCAGCAAATATTAGTAGAAAATTGTTTGTTAAAATGACAAATACCCCGATGATATAGCCACACACACTAAAACTATTTTGTTTCCTATGGAAACAAAATTATTTGTACCTTTATGCTCGGTTTATGTGTTCCTGTACAGGGACTCAGTTTAAAAACTGAGAAAAGCAAGAACCGATACGAAGTATCTCAAAAAAAGGTCTTGAATGACAAGCATCCAAGACCGGAAAAGAAAGATGAAACTATTTTTTATTTTGCGGTTACAAGCTTTATTAGACAATACCTGTGCCAAACTTCATAAAGATAAAATTATTTTACAAAATTTAATGCATTAATGTCCCATACATCTAAAATTGCCAATACCTTATCACTTCGTTCCAAAAACGTTGAAAACACTGTAAGTTTATTAAACGAAGGTGCCACAGTTCCTTTCATAGCTCGTTACCGAAAAGAGATGACAGGTAGTCTTGATGAAGTGCAGATAACAGCAATACGAGATCTGTTAAACAAACTCATCGAGATCGATAAGCGACGGGAAACCATTTTGAGCACCATTGAAGAACAAGGCAAATTGACACCTGAATTGCGCAAAAAAATAGAGCAGGCCGATACGCTTACTCAATTAGAGGATTTGTATCTACCCTATAAACCAAAGCGCAAAACAAGAGCCACAAAAGCCAGAGAAAAAGGATTAGAGCCACTGGCAAAAATTCTGATGACTCAAAGAGAAAATGACGTAGAATATCGTGCCGAATCTTTTCTTTCTAAGGAGGTAGAAAATACAGAAGAGGCGCTTCAGGGAGCCCGAGATATTATTGCAGAATGGGTCAGTGAAAATACAATAGCCAGAAATAAAGTCCGGCATCAATTCGAGCGCCATGCCATTGTCAGTTCAAAAATGGTCAAAGGCAAAGAAGAAGAAGGCGCCAAATTCAGAGATTATTTTGAATTTGATGAGCCTTTACATAAATGCCCTTCACATAGGCTATTAGCACTGTTTCGTGGAGAAGAGGAAGGTGTTTTACGATTAAATGTTTCGCCTGATGCGGAGTATGCTATTAGCAACCTGAACAGGCTTTTTGTAAAAAACAATTCGGCGGCCGCAGATCAGGTAGAACTGGCAGTAAAAGACGCTTATAAACGCTTGTTACAACCTTCAATATCCACAGAGTATCGCAATAGCGCGAAGGCAAGAGCTGATGAAGAAGCAATCAGAGTATTTGCTGAAAATTTACGACAATTATTACTAGCTTCTCCACTTGGACAAAAACGGGTATTGGCTATTGACCCCGGCTTCAGAACAGGTTGCAAAGTAGTTTGTCTAAACGAACAAGGCGAACTGATCTATCATTCAGCAATCTATCCACATCCTCCTCAAAATGACTATCACAAGGCTGCCAGCGAACTCAGTTTTCTGACCAATAAATATAAAATAAATGCCATCGCTATTGGAAATGGTACAGCCAGTCGGGAAACCGAATCTTTAGTAAAATCTACCGAATTTGACCGAGACATCCAGGTTTTTATGGTGAGTGAAAATGGAGCTTCTATTTATTCTGCCTCTGCTGTTGCCAGAGAAGAATTTCCCAATAAAGATATAACGGTCAGAGGGGCGGTCTCCATAGGTCGCCGTCTCATGGACCCACTTGCAGAATTGGTCAAAATTGATGCAAAATCTATAGGCGTAGGTCAATACCAACATGATGTAAATCAGAATTTACTCAAGAAAAAACTGGATGAAGTTGTGGAAAGTGCCGTAAATAAGGTCGGCATTAATGTCAATACAGCCAGTAAACACCTGTTAACTTATGTATCAGGACTTGGTCCTAAATTAGCTCAAAACATTGTAGACTATCGGGCTGAACATGGAGCCTTTTCTTCCCGTGTACAGATCAAAAAGGTTCCCCGAATGGGTGCGAAAGCTTTTGAGCAATGTGCAGGCTTTTTACGTATTAGAGACGCCAAAAACCCACTAGACAATAGCGCTGTTCACCCTGAAAGTTATACGATTGTAAAACAAATGGCTAAAAGTCTCAACTGTACCGTAACCGATCTCGTTGAGCAGGAAAAATTACGCAAACAAATTGATATTCGTCAATATGTCACCCAGACAACTGGTCTGCCTACACTTCAGGATATTATGCAGGAATTAGCCAAGCCTGGACTTGACCCACGAGGCGAAGCACAGGCTTTCTCATTTGCCGAAGGCATTAAAAAAATTGAAGATGTACATGAAGGCATGATTATTCCCGGCATTGTTACGAACATCACCAATTTTGGTTGTTTTGTTGATATTGGCGTCAAGCAAGACGGATTGGTTCACATATCTCAATTAGCCAATAAGTTTGTCAAAGACCCCAATGATGTTGTCAAGCTACACCAGCACGTAGAGGTTAAAGTTTTGGAGGTCGATATAAAACGCAATAGAATTAATTTGAGCATGAAATTCTGATTTTTTTTCAATTCATATTGTCAGACCCAAAATTCTTGTATATTTATTCTAGTTAATGATAAATGGTCAATGATAATCATCAATGATTAAAGAATTATGGGCGAACAAAAAGTATCCCTCCTTCAGGGAGGAAAGGAAATGCAGAATTTCATTCGTCATCTACTAGATGATGTGCAGGCATTGGAATATATGCTGGATCACGACTGGTTTGAGACTGGTGTGACCAGAATCGGTGCAGAACAGGAAATGTGTCTGGTCAACAAGCATTGGAAACCTTCTACCAATGCTATGGACATCCTAAAAAAGCTTAAACGATATGAATGGGTGGAGACGGAACTAGCCCGTTTTAACCTGGAAATCACACTCACTCCCAGAGAATTTAAAGGTAAATGTCTCAGTAAGATGGAGGATGAAATCCAGAAACGCCTGAATATTATCCGTAAAAAAGCCGCAGAGCTGGATACCGAAATTTTATTGACAGGGATCATGCCGACCATCCGGAAGTTCGATCTTAGTATGGATAATCTGACACCACATAAGCGTTATTTTGCACTTATGGAAGCGATCAACAAGCAACTGGTTGGTAATAATTATGAGCTTCGATTGAGTGGGATTGACGAAATACTGGTCAAGCATGATTCTCCTATGCTGGAAGCCTGTAATACCAGTTTTCAGGTTCATTTGCAGGTGGCGCCCAATGAGTTTGTAAAAATGTACAATATCGCTCAGGCTCTTGCCGGGCCTATCATTGCTACCGCCGCCAACTCTCCACTTCTGTTTGGCAAAAGATTATGGCACGAAACCCGTATCGCCTTGTTCCAACAAGCACTGGATACCCGCGCTTCAAACGATCACATGCGAGAACGCAGCCCTCGTGTCAACTTTGGCAATGGCTGGCTTCAAGATAGTATTCTCGAAATTTACAGGGAAGATATTATGCGTTTTCGGGTATTGTTAAGTTCAGATATTACTGAGGATTCATTGCAGAAGATACATGCAGGCGAAAACCCTTCCCTCAAAGCCCTTCAGGTACATAATGGCACAGTATATCGCTGGAATCGCCCTTGTTATGGCGCACCATCCGGCTTGAAACCGCACCTTCGTATTGAATGTCGGGTGATACCTTCCGGACCTACCATCGTAGATGAAATGTCTAATGCTGCTTTGTGGCTAGGCTGTATGGCTGGTATGGCTGAGCAATACGATGACATCAGAAAACACATTAGTTTTGCTGACGTTCGGGATAATTTTGCTAAAGCTTCCCGTACAGGTATTGATTCTAATTTCACCTGGATCAAAAATAAGAAAATCTCCGCTACCGACCTGATTTTAAAAGAACTCCTGCCATTAGCAGAAGTCGGTTTGAAAAAACATAAAGTAAGTACAGAGGATATTGATAAATATCTTGGCATTATAAAAGAAAGAACCAAGAAACACTGTACAGGAGCCCGGTGGTTGTTGCGCTCTTTCACTCGTTTTAAGGAGGAAACCAATACCGATGAGGCTTTGACTGCACTGACTGCTGCCACTATTGAAAATCAGAAAAAAGGTATTCCCGTTCATAAATGGAAATTACCGACTTTAGAAAATTTTGAAAACTATTTTCCTAATACTATGATCGTCTCTGAATTCATGAACACCGATCTTATTACCGTACAAAGAGACGATATTCTGGGGCTAGTTTCTGATATGATGCAATGGCGTAAAACCCGCTATATGCCTGTCGAAGATTTGAAGGGTAAGATAGTGGGTCTTGTCACTTCTAGTATGTTGCTGGAACATTTCACCCATAAAGAATACAATCCAGAAGCACCCGTTTTGGTTCAAGATATTATGATCACAGATCCAATCATTGCTTCACCAAACATGAGTATTCAGGATGCCTTAGACTTGATGCAAAAACATAAGATCGGCTGCCTGCCAGTTGTCAAGGATGATGAACTGATTGGTATAATCACCGAAGAGCATTTTCTTCAGATCACTAGTCGTTTGTTGAAAAGGGTGAAAGAGTAAATATTTAACTTAAGTTGCGGATAACCGCAACCTGTCCATGGTCGATGGTCAATAGTCCA
>JAHDFX010000220.1 GCA_020627965.1 Saprospiraceae bacterium
CACAGACGAGCGGCGACTAAAGGCGCCGGTACGATGCTAAACTAATTATTATGAGTGAATTAGCCCTACAATTGATCGCTAAAGAGAAAAAAGAAAAGACTGGTAGAAAAGCCTGATTACGAATAAAAATAAAACCCCAATATGCAGTATTGTATCAAAAAATATGAGAAAAAAACTCTTCCATATTAACAATACCGTTAAATTTAAACAGCTTATAATACTTTTTACCTATTTTTGTAGCCGTTTTGAAATCTGTAAATCCCTAACAATCGTATTCTGGACGCTATGAAAACATATTCTGATTATTTTAATAATCTTTGAATATCCGGGCTACTCATTATAAGTAGACATAGTTTTTCATGTCCATTATTGATAAATCATTGAAAGATAAAACATGAAGAACTTTACATTATTTTTCCTATTAGCCATGACGTT
The DNA here is from genome assembly GCA_020627965.1 of Saprospiraceae bacterium. Taxonomy (GTDB): domain Bacteria; phylum Bacteroidota; class Bacteroidia; order Chitinophagales; family Saprospiraceae; genus JAHDEO01. Next base: position 436 of record JAHDFX010000220.1, read on the forward strand.
TGGCTTTTCACAACATGCTACCGCTCAATCACCCGCCAAATTGACCACCAAAGCAGTTCCAGCTAAAACATCTCTAGAAGATAGAATTGCACTAGCTGAAAAGAAACTAGAAACTATGCAGGCTGATCCTGCTAAATATTCTGCTGAAAGAATTACAAGCGTAGAAAATAAACTGAATCAGTTGAAAGCTATGCGTGCAGAAAAACAAGTAAACGGACAGTATCCAGAACCGAAACCTGAAACACCCTGGGTAGAAGTCAGTCGTGCAGAACTTGAAAACTTACCTGAAGGAACTCAGAAAAGAGTCAAGGTTGTTTTCAATAAACAAACCAGAGAAAGATCTCAACGATATTATATTCGCTCAAATAATTGATTTTAAATTGTTGGTGGGACTACTTACACAAATTTGATGGATATCGAATTTGTCATCTGTGTTTATAGTTGACACACCTTAGTATACGAATAACTAATTGAAAAGAATCCATTCCGATGTTAAAGAATATCGGTATGCAATGAACAAAAATTAAACGAAAACCAAGATGAAACTCATCTTTAAAATTACCCTTAGCTTATCGCTAGTTTTTGCATTTGGCATAAATGCATACACTCAAAATACTCCGTGCGCACCAGCTGATATTGTATTTCCTAGTGGAGATTGTGGAGTAACAGCATCCCAAGTATCAATAAACCTTGATAACCAGTCAAACAGTGGAATAGGTGATCCTGGTGGATGTCCTGGTGGCGTTTGGAATAATGGTTATTCAGATGGCTGGTTCCAGATCGTAGTGCCTCCAGGCGTTCAGGCAATTGACCTGCAAATGGCTTGGAGTGGCTGCTCTGGCTTTCTTTGTGTTGATAATCCCGGCTATGCCTTTTATGAAGCTTTGAATGGCGATTGTAACAACATCGTTCCATTTGGTTGTGGCGGGGATAATGGAGCTTTAGCTGGTAGTAATGCAGAAGTTTTGCTTACAGGACTAGACCCAGGTGATCTGATCCTGATCCGTGTTTGGGAAACAGATGATCAAGGCTCAGATGTAAGCATAAATGCTCAAATATCTCCACCGAATGACTTGTGTGAAGACGCCATACCGCTTCAGGGCTTGGGTTGTAATTATGGCGCAACTGACATCAACGAACCTGATGGCTGGGCACCTGAAAATTATGGAGATTTATTTTCTGGCTATGAAGACTGTGTAGGCGGTGTCTGGACTTCCAATGAAAATGGTATCTGGTATACATTTACAGTTGATGCAAATACACCACAACCTATTACGTTAGATATACTGAATATTAATTGTGATAATACTGGAGGAGGCGATCTTCAAATGGGTATCTGGGAGGATAATGGCGCTTGTACATTAGGAGAGGCTAATTTTGTAGAGTGTGCGGTAGGAACAGGTAATGTTACCTTAGGTCCAGTCAATCTCCCACCAGGCGATTATTATCTGTATGTAGATGGTAATGGAGGTGCTAACTGCGAATGGGAATTTGTCTCTGATGAGTTATTATGCCCTCCGGCAGTCTTTGAAGATATTACTGGGAATTCTCCATATTTATGCGATGACACTCCTGTAGACCTGATCGCCCTTGATAATGATGCCGCAGGCGGCTTTATACAGCCAGGCTTCGATTTTGATATTCTTACTGATGGTTTCTCTGACACTGAGAATTCTGTTGAATTTTATGATGGACCTAATGGAACCGGAAATTTAGTAGGTACTTTTGCGATAGGTGATATTCCTGAAAATAGTAATTGGACAGTTGTTGGGCAATATTTTGATACGAATACTACCTACTCTTTAGTTTGGTGCGATAGTTGGCCGGACGGAACTTTTGCTTATACTGTTTCAGACCATGCTACAGGAGCAACATTAGCCACGGGTACATTTAATCATAATAATGGACAAAATTGCTTTATAGTAGACTTTGGACCATTATCAGGTATTTCTACTTTTTCTGGACCCGGTGTTACTACTAATGGAGATGGTACAGGGCTATTCGATCCTTCGGCTGCCGGACCTGGTACACATGATATTGTTTACAGTTGGGATAGTGAAGCTGGTTGTGTAAGCTCAACAACACAAACAGTTGAGGTGCTTGCACCGACCATTGACAATGTTGATACTGTAGACCCTAACTGTAACGACAACAGTGGTTCTATTACAATAACAGCCAGCAATGGCAATAACATAGAATATAGTATTGATGGTGGTGTAAATTTCCAACCAGACAATGTTTTTAATGGTTTACCAAGTGGCACTTATGATATCGTCATTCAAGTTGGAAACTGTACTGAATCTACTCAGGTAACTCTAACGGACAATCCGCCACCAGTTATAGATAGTATTGTTCCTACCAATGAAACGTGTTCGGGGGCAAATGGTAGTGTAGATATAACAATTACTAGTGGTACCGCACCATTTACCTTCGATTGGAGTAATGATGGTATTGGAGATAGTGATGATACAGAAGATTTATCGAATTTGCCAGCTGGAACTTATACGGTGACAGTTACAGATGTGAATGGCTGTACAGATACGGGCGGCGTAATTGTAACCAATTCGCCAGAACCAAATATTGATAATACTATCAGTAGCAATCCTACCTGTGGAAATTCAAATGGAAATATCTCTGTATCTGCTAGTGGAGGTACTCCACCATTGATTTATAGTATTGATGGAGGTACAACCACACAGCCTGGAAGTTTCTTTAACAACCTACCAGCAGGGACATATAATATCCTTGTGACAGATGATAATGGCTGTACAGCTAATGATGTTGTTACGCTAACCGACTTATTGGGCGCAACAATTGATAATGTAGCCACAGTAGATCCGACTTGCGGAAATGCAGACGGGACGGTCACAATAACAGCATCAGGTGGAACTGCACCATTGAGTTATAGTATTGACGGAGGAGTGACCACTCAGCCCGGAAATATATTTAGTGGACTGCCAGCAGGCACATACAATGTAGCTGTAGTAGATGCAACGAATTGTATAACAAATGGAACTGCAACTTTAACAGATCAAGATGGACCAAGTGTTGATAATGTCGATACAGTTGATCCTACTTGTGGCGATACGAATGGTTCTATTACAATAATGGCTTCCGGTGGAACTGCTCCGCTATCATACAGTATTGATGGAGGTATAACGATACAGGCAATTGGTGTATTCAGTAATTTACCCGCTGGAACATATAGTATTCAAATAGAGGATGCAAATGGTTGTATTGCCAGCGCATCCGCAACCTTGACCGATCAAGCAAGCCCAATAATTGACAATGTAACAACAGTAGATCCAAATTGTGGAGCTAGTGATGGCTCCTTAACGATAATAGCGAGTGGCGGCACAGCTCCACTAGAATATAGCATAGATAATGGAGTAACTTTCCAGTCTTCAGCTACTTTTACTGGTTTAACTGCTGGTAATTATGATGTTGTAGTCCAGGATGCAAATGCTTGTGATGTTTCAGGTTTTGTGGTGTTGGTAGATTTAACAGGTCCAACAATTGACAATGTAACAACAGTAGATCCAAATTGTGGCGGTAATGATGGTTCCTTAACGATCGTGGCGAGTGGCGGTACAGCACCTTTGGAATACAGTATAGATAATGGAGGAACTTTCCAGTCTTCGGCTACTTTTACTGGTTTAGCTGCTGGCAATTATGATATTATAGTTCAGGACGCAAATGCTTGTGCAGCTAATACAGTAGCAACATTAGTAGATTTGCCTGGACCAACAATCGACAACGTAACAACAGTAGATCCAAATTGTGGAGCTAGTGATGGTGCCTTAACGATAATAGCGAGTGGCGGTACAACACCTTTGGAGTATAGCATAGATAACGGAGTAACTTTCCAGACTTCCGCTACTTTCACAGGACTAGCAGCAGGAGCATATAATATTGTAGTTCAGGATGCTAATAGTTGTTCAGAGGCTACGGTAGCTAATCTGACAGACCTGTCAGGGCCTTCTATTGATGATGTATTAACTACAGATACAGTATGTGAAGGAACAGATGGAATATTAACAATAGTAGCCAGCGGCGGTATATCGCCTTTACAATATAGTATAGATAATGGCATTACTTTCCAGGCTTCACCTACATTTTCAAGTCTGGCTCCTGGTACTTATGATATTATTGTGCAAGATGCGAATAATTGCAATACCGCTGGGCAGGCTACCATTAATACTACACTTATACCAGTAATTGATAATATTGATACAACAGACGAATTATGTGGGGGTGATAACGGAATAATTACGCTTACAGTTAGTAGTGGTACGCCACCATATGAGTACAGCATTAATAATGGAGTAAGCTTCCAGGCTTCCAATGTATTTACAGATTTATCAGCAAATACTTATACTATTATAGTACAGGATGCCAATGGCTGTTCGGTAACTTCATCAGTAATCGTGAATGAACAAGCTGCTCCAAATATAGGCAGTGTTTCTGTTGACAATCCGGATTGCGGGGCTAATAATGGTACGCTAACAGTAACTGTTATTGGAGGAATGCCACCATACACTTACAGTATAGATAATGGAGTAACTTTCCAGGGAACTGCAACATTTACCGGACTTGCGCCAGGTATATATGATGTAGTGATAGAAGATGCCAATGGTTGTACAGATAGTATGCCAGGGTTATTGACAGAAGGTTCAGGACCTGAAATTGATAATATAGGTGTCACCGAACCTACTTGCGGTAATGCCAATGGCGCTATCACTATCACAGCATCCAGTGGAACAACGCCATATGAGTATAGTATAGATAATGGAGTAACTTTCCAGTCATCAGCAACTTTCACCGGATTAGCAGGAGGTAATTACGATGTTATAGTACAGGATTTAAATGGCTGTACAGATGCTTCTGTAGCCACTCTAACAGACTTGGGAAGCCCATCTATTGATGATGTATTGATTACTGACTCTGTATGTGAAGGAGCTGATGGTGTGCTTACAATAGTAGCGAGTGAAGGTACACTGCCCCTGGAATATAGCATAGACAATGGAGTAACTTTCCAATCATTGCCTACTTTTACAGATTTAACTGCTGGAACCTATGATATTGTTGTCCAGGATGCAGACGCTTGTACTGCTTCTACACAGGCTATAATAGATACTTCGCCTGTTCCTGTTATTGACGATATTGATACAACAGATGAACTATGTGGTGATAGTAATGGAGAGATTACTATTACTGTAAGTAGCGGCACAGCACCATTTGAATATAGCATCAATAACGGCGTTTCTTTCCAATCTGGAAATATATTTACTGGTCTTGCCGGAGGAACATACGATATTGTAGTACAGGATGTTAATGGCTGCTCAGTCACTTCCTCAGTAATTTTAGGTGCAGAGCCAGCCCCAACTATTGGAGGCGTATCAGTAGGAAATCCAGCTTGTGGAGCTACTGATGGTTCTATTACCATAACAGGACTTGGTGGCAACCCCCCATTTGAGTATAGCATTGATAATGGAATGACTTTCCAGGCATCTGCCACATTTACAGGGCTTGGACAAGGTACATACGATGTTGTTGTACAAGATTCTAATGGATGTACAGACAATACTACAGCAGTATTGACAGATGAACCTGGACCAGGAATTGATAATGTAGCTATTACAGAACCTACCTGTGGTAATCCAAATGGTTCTATTATAATAACAGCGTCTAGTGGTACAGCTCCATTAAGTTATAGTATTGATAATGGAACAACAACCCAAGTGGGTGGAACCTTTAATGGGCTTGCTGCCGGTACATATGATATAGTTGTTAGCGATATAAATGGTTGTACAGATACGGGAACTGCAACATTAACAGACCAGGCAGGCGCAACTATAGACAATGTGGCTACTAGTGATCCAACCTGTGGCGATTCAAATGGTACCATTACAATAACAGCATCAGGCGGTACAGCACCATTAGAATATAGTATAGATAATGGAGCAACCTTCCAGGCAAACGGTTCTTTTGCAGGTTTAGCACCAGGCGTGTATGATATAGTAGTACAAGATGTGAATGCTTGCTCAACTAATTCAACAGCAACACTAACAGATCAACCAGGAGCGACTATAGATAATGTAACTACTGTTGACCCAACCTGTGACGATTCAAATGGTACCATTACAATAACAGTATCAGGTGGCACAGCTCCATTAGAATATAGTATTGATAATGGAACAACTTTCCAGTCGGGTAATACTTTTATGGGATTAACTGACGGGACTTATGACATAGTAGTACAGGATGCAAATAATTGCATCACAATGGATCAAGCTACATTAAATATGTCAACCTTCCCAGTTATTGACAATGTGAATGTCGTTGATACTTCTTGCGATGAAGACAATGGAAGTATTACGATCAATATAAGCGGCGGCACAGCTCCATTCGATTATAGTATCAATGGAGGTACAACATCACAATCTACAGGAGTATTCGACAATCTTTCTCCTGGTAATTACGATATTCTGGTAACAGATGCAAATGGCTGTACTGCAACTAGCCAGGCTACTATAGCTCCATCTTCTAGCCCGTCTATCGTAGGTGTTGATGAATTTGATACTACTTGTGGAGAAGACAATGGAGCCATTGAAGTCGCAGTAACAGATGGTACAGCTCCATACAGCTATAGTCTGAATGGAGGAACGGCTCAAACGAGTAATGTATTTGTATTCCAGGCACCAGGGACTTATGATATAGTTGTAACTGATGCAGCAGGTTGTACGGTTTCTGCACAGGCTACACTAGCGCCATCTGAAGGCCCTCAAATAGATAATCTGCAAACAGATAATGGTTCTTGTGGCGATCCAAATGCATTGATCAATGTCATGGCTAGCGGTGGAGCTACGCCTTACGAATATAGTATTGATGGCGGTACAACTTTCCAGAGTGCAGCTGTATTCCCAAATCTGACTGATGGCACTTATGATGTGATAGTTCAGGATGCAAATGGCTGTACAGATGAAACTACAGTAACGCTTACAAACACTGGTGATCCTAATATCGACTTTGCAATCCTTGATGATCCTTCGTCTTGTAACGCTTTTGACGGTTCTATTGAAATCATTGCTTCTGGCGGAGCAGCACCATTAGAATACAGTAATAACAATGGTATGGCTTATCAGTCTTCACCAGTATTTACAGGGCTTGGCGCCAATACGTATAACTTGGTTGTCATGGATGCAGTGGGTTGTACAGATACGGTAATTGTGATACTGAATGATCCAATTGAAGCGGCAATTGATACAGTTTTCTATAACAATCCTACTTGTGGAGAAGACAATGGTTCTATTGAAATCATTGTGGATGATAGCAATCCAAATTATGAATATAGTATTGATGGTGGAGTAACGTTCCAGGGGTCTAATACCTTTGAAGACTTATCTGATGGTACTTATAATATCGTAATGGTAGATTTCCTCGGCTGTACTGCCTTCTGGCAACCTATAACACTAGTTAATCCAGGTGCACCAATGGTAGATAATGTTGATATAACTTCACCTATATGCGGAGATGATAATGGTGTGATAACTATTACAGCCAGTGGGGGTACAACACCATACGAATACAGTATTGATAATGTCAATTATCAGACAGCAGCAACTTTTGTCGGCTTAGGTGCGGGGCAATATACAGTTTGGGTGCGTGATGCAGCAGGTTGTGAAGTAGAAGAAGTCGTGATTATTACTACAGCTGGAGAAATCACAATGACAATAGTTACAGACAACCCAACAGATTGTGATACCAATGATGGAACAATAACGATTACTGCAAATAACGGAACGCCACCTTATGAATACAGCATTAATAATGGTATGAGCTACCAGTCTTCAGGCATTTTCACGGGCTTGGGTGTGAATACTTACAATGTAGTTGTTCAGGATGCAAACGGTTGTTTAGCAGTAGATGTAGTAGACTTAACAGGTACGGATGATCCTGAGATTATTGATGTTATTGTTGTTGATGCAGAATGTGGACAGGATAATGGTAGTATAGAAATTACAGTAACAGGTGGTACACCTAACTACGAGTACAGTATTGACGGAGGAAATGTATTCCAGGGGTCTAATACTTTTGAAGACCTCCCAGCTGGAATGTACGACATCCTTGTGGTAGACTTTAAAGGTTGTGAAGCAAGCACTCAGGCAATCATTAACAACCCTGGCGCACCAGAAATTACGAATATTGAAGCCTTGAATCCTTCTTGTGGTGATGTCAACGGCTCTATAATTATTACAGCTACAGGCGGTACAACACCGCTTGAATATAGTATTGATGGAGGAGCTACTTTCCAGACAAACACTGCTTTCACAGGCTTAGGTGCGGGCATTTATGACATAGTGCTTGTAGATGCGGCTGGTTGTGAGTTGTTCGATCAGGCTATTCTTGAAAATGCTGGCGATGTAGTTATTGACCAGACATTCATTACAGATCCGCTTTGTAATGATAATAACGGTGGAGTGGTCATTGTAGCGAGTGGTGGTACAATGCCTTACGAGTATAGTATTGATAATGGTATGACTTCACAAAACAATGGAACGTTCTCCAATGTCGGCCCTGGCACTATCAATGTTGTAGTAACAGATGTAAATGGCTGCCAGGCAACCGATCAGCTTGTACTGACTTCTGATGCACCAGTTATCGACAGTATCGGAATAGAACAGCCAACTTGTGAGGAAGCAAATGGAATGATCTCTGTTTTTGTGCAAAACGGTACAGCTAATTATCAATACAGCATTGATGGCGGAGCAAGCTATTCCGCTGATAATATTTTTGATGGATTAGTAACAGGCACTTATGATATTATCGTAGAAGACCTGAATGGTTGCCAGGCTACACAAACCGTCGAATTATTCCCAACTCAGGGGGCTAATCCTCAGATTATCCCGAACGGTGAAGCTGAAGCTTGTTTCAATGAGCCATTAACACTGGATGCGGGTATATTTGACAGTTATGAGTGGTCAACTGGTGAAACGACACAGACGATCATGGTCGATCAATTTGGTGTTTATTTCGTAACCGTAACTAATTCATTCGGCTGTACTGGTGTAGATTATGTTCAGGTCAATGTAACAACACCATTTACAGTAGAAGCGACAGAAGATCAGACTATCGAACTCGGAGACGATTACAGTATGTCGGTTGTCTTTGAGAATCCTAACCTGACTTATACCTGGACAGGAAGCGATGGCTCTACTGGTGACGGACCTACATTTAGCACTGTTGCGGAAGAACAAGGTACAATTACCTATACGCTCACAGGGACTGATGTCAATGGTTGTACAGTAACTGATGAAGTTGTTATCACAATAGTAGATACCAGCAATTACACAATGCCAAATGCTTTCAGTCCGAATGGTGATGGTTTAAATGAAGATTTCGGCCCGGTTATCACCGGAACAATAGAAGTTGTAGAATTTAAAGTTTTCAATCGTTGGGGCGAACTGGTACATAATGATCCTACTAGTCGTTGGGATGGTTTTTACAAAGGAGAAAGACAGGAAACAGATGTTTATGTTTACCTGATCACATTAGAAACTTATGAAGGAGAACAAATTGAACTTACCGGAGATATTCACTTGATGCGATAATTAAATACGCTTAGATTATATTGAAAAACCGAG
>JAHDFX010000221.1 GCA_020627965.1 Saprospiraceae bacterium
CAGTAGCCAATATGGACTACGAGAATACAGACATTGAGGAACATGAAAAAATATTTTTCAGATGTTCTTATGGAAATAGTAGACTCCTGGCTGATTTGTTTAGTGACAATTACTACGGAAGAACACCAGTCACTAAACACAAACGTCTATTTATGCGCTCTTATCACCAGGATAAATCTTTATTGAGAAATGCAATCGGCTTTGACAGTCACCTGGCAATTGGAGGAGATGGTTTACATGGTAGATATGTTAATTATTATGTAAACGGAAGTGATCATGATGTTCGTTTTATGATTGAACGATATAACGAAGCATATTCCGAAGAGTACAATGGTATAGATGATGACTTATGGAATCCAGTCGGTGGCTCAAACACCAACACGATTTATCCTGAGTTAGAAGATTATCTGGCAGATGTACAAGCTGTTATGAATAATGATTATGAAGAGTTTAAGCGACTGGTAAATGTAGAAAGTTTTACCACCTTTATTGTGGCTCACTGGTTTGCTGCCGGAAATGTAAGTATGGGCGATAAAATTGCAACTCCTATGAATAGAGCAGATGCTGATGGAGATACTTATGCAGCTCATTTTACGGTTTGGGATTTTGATGAATTAAAATCTTACGGAACTTATGCAACACAACAATGGACATCACTTACACCGACCAGAGTTGATCAAGGAGATTATCTTGCCCAAGATGGGTATCCATCTGCATTAGAGTTTAGATTTCAATTAGCAGATGAAATACAATGTAATTATTTTAAGAATGGTCCATACACCTTAAATGAAATTTCAAACCGCTGGGTTCAACGTAAAACTGAGCGAGACTTAGCCTTCCAGCAAATGGGTAAAATACCACCGCCTTTTGGAACAGATACTTATGATTATTCGGGATACATCCCCAATCAAAATGATTTAAACGAATACATCAATCAGTATAGATATAGTTACAATCTATTACAAGATGATTTAGCAGTAGAAATACAGGTTGTAAATAATACAGTTACGATAGACAATCCAAATGGAGGACAGGTATATTATACGATCGATGGCTCTGATCCTCGAAATCTTGACGGAAGTATTAGCTCAAATGCTATACCTTATACGGGTAGTTTTACATTAAATGCACCAGGGGGGTATAGTATATTTGCACGCTCTTATGATACCGCTAATGTTGAAACCTTTGAAAAATGGTCACCATTTTGTGCAGATTGTGCAGCAAATTTAACAATACCTTATCCAAACAAGGCGCTTACAATTAATGAAATTCAGTACCATTCATTTGATAGTATTTGTAGCAATGGATTACTTTCAGGTAAAAACCTGGAATACATTGAACTTAAAAATACAAGCACAGAAACACTACAACTATTTGGATGTATAATTTCAGGCGAAGTAGAACTCGAAATCGACTATTCTTTGACCTTATTACCTGATAACTTTATTGTTTTTGCAGAAGATACAACACTATTCGAAGCAGCTTATGGATTTAAGGCAAATGGACAATATAAAGGGAGGCTGAGTAATAGTGGAGGCGTTCTCCTTATAATTGACCCATCAGGAGTCACAATTGACAGCGTTGAATACGATAACTCGAATCCATGGGACGAAGACCCGGACGGTAATGGATCTTCTCTGGAGTTACTCAATCCGCTTGCCGACAATGCCGATCCCTTCAACTGGTTTCGTTCCGACGACCCTTGTGGTACACCCGGTGCCGAAAACTCGCGTATCTGCACAAGTACAGCCGAGACTATCGTCCTCAATGAAATTAACTATAATTCTGATAATGGAGCCTTTGACCCCGGCGACTGGGTAGAGCTTCACAATCCTGGAGCAGATACTGTAGATGTATCGGGGTGGATGCTTTACGATAATAATAACGATTTTACATTACCTGCCGGTACTTTTATTGAGCCGGATGGCTTTCTGGTACTGGTCGAAAATGATACCGTCTTTGCACCACTCTTCCCTCATCTGGACAGCACACAATATCTGGGCAATTTTACCTTCGGACTGAGCAATAAAGGAGAACGAATATCTTTATTTGACGAAAATAAATGCATGTCCGATTATGTAGTTTATAATGACAGATTGCCCTGGGATACGATTCCTGATGGAAATGGGCCGACTTTGTCGCTAATTACACCAACTTCCGATAATGCAAATGCTGCATCCTGGGAAAGTTCATCGAATATCAATTCAGCCTATGGCACTCCCGGACGTCATAATGAGCCTTGCCTGGAACAGCTCATCGTAGCACCGGATACGCTGTGCCCTGAAGAGATTACCCTGCTGACACTGGATATCTTACCCGATGATGTCACCTATAGTTGGTTTATCACAGGAGCTGATGTCTCTGTTGCCAATACAGATTCGGTGACAACCTCATGGGCTAATCCGGGAACTTATAATATACAGTTAGTCACCAGTTACTTCGAATGTACTAAAATTTACACCCGGCAAATCGTCATTGATGCCTGTAATTCAGCTCCTGCACTGGCAGGCGATTTTTACACTATTCCAGAGGACGACGTACTGGATAATGGAGTAAGTCTGTTGAGCAATGATGCCCCCGATCCCGAAGGCGATAATGTCTCAGTCAGTAGTCAGCCGGCAATCTTGCCTGCCAACGGCACAGTCGTCCTGAATCCTGATGGCACATTCATCTATACGCCTAATCCGAATTTCTACGGTAATGACAGCTTCGAGTATGAAGTCTGTGATGATGGCAGTCCTGTTGCCTGTAATACCGCAACAGTAGAAATTGTTGTAACGCCCGTCAATGATGCCCCACTCGCCATTGATGACTATGCCACAACAGATGAAGATACAGGCTGCACAGGTAACTTATTCAATAATGACAGCGAGCCGGACGGCGATGGACTCGTACTCAACACCAATGTTATCAATCCGCCTGCTAATGGTAGTGCTTTTATCGTTGGTAGTGGCTTTTTCGCCTATACACCTGATGCTGATTTTAACGGTTTGGATAGCCTTCAATATGAAATTTGTGATGATGACAGTCCTGCACTTTGCAGTATAGGAACGGTCTATATTACCGTCGAACCGGTCAATGATGCTCCACAGGCAACAGATGACTTACTGACTGTAGTTGAAGATGGTAGTGTAAGTGTTAATCTGCTGGACAATGACACCGACATAGATGGTGATGCACTTCTACTCAATGTCCTCCCCCTTATTGATCCGGTAAATGGTCAGGTAACCTTATTGCCGGATGGCACGATGACTTATCTGCCTGATACAGGATATACAGGAATGGACAGTTTTGATTATGAAGCTTGTGATGCTTCTGGATTGTGTAGTTCAGCCACCGTTCAGATAGAAGTGACAATAGGCTGTGTGGATATACAACTTCATGTCTTATTGGAAGGAGCCTATGACATTTCTACGGGGGAGATGAGTACAACACAGAACACGGCTCATGGTTTGCTGCCAGGACAGACACCAACAAGCAATCTAGGTACGCCTACTCCGCCCGGACAACCTTATAATGTTGCGCCTTGGAACTATTCAGGGACAGAGGGTGCAACTTGGACAGATGCCAATTATACCGATGACATGGTAGACTGGCTCTTGATTTCTTTCAGGACGCAACCGAACGCTAATAGCGAAGTAGCACAAGGTGCAGCGATTGTCAATAAAGACGGTAGTGTCTGGTTTCCTGATTGTGTATTGGAAAATAACGGGGTAGATTCGCTGTATGTCCTTATAGAACATCGCAATCACATGGGCATTATGTCACCACAGAAAGTACCTATACTCGATGGTACGTTCAACTTTGATTTTCGTTATACAGACAGTTACAGAGACCTGACGAGTTTCGGACAAAAAGAAATACTGTCGGGTATCTGGACAATGTTCGCCGGTGATGGCGACCAGTCTGACTTCCCCAGCTATGACATCAAAGGAACCGATAAGACCCCCTGGCTGGAGAATAATGGAATATTCCAGCAATATCTGATTCCTGATTTCAATCTGGATGGAGATATGAATGGAGCTGATAAGGTGCTTTGGGATGTGAATAATGGGGTGTCTTCGAGGGTTCCTAAGTAATGCCTGACGATAAGCCGCTTGGCGTTTCAAGCCAGGCAAATCTGGTATGACTTATGCGAATCACTAGTTGAAATAGCCTTAATAGTAGGTCGATGGTCCATAGTCGATGGTCGATATATGTCTTTTAGTCTTAAAGTCGTCTAGTTTTTCATTTTGCATGGCAAAATGCGTAATGTAAGCTTTGATAAAGTGGAGTACTTTTATTCCAACCCTCGACTATGGACATTTTTACTAGTGATTCGCATGACTTAAAACTGTTGATGTCACGGAATATTCACCCCATATTCCTGGTTGGATATTCCGTGACACTACTCATAAAAATAGCTTCAAAGGGAAATTAAATATGCTCTTATTTATAAAAACCTATGCGTTCTATGGCATTTTCCTAATTCGTAGTAGAATCCACCTTCAAAGTCTTCATCGTCCCATCCGGGGTCAACATGATAAACTCTTTCTCTCGTTTCACTTGTACCAAAGGACTTCTTTCCTTAATAATGTACTTGATTTTCAAATTGTAAGTATATTGAACAACAGGCTCCATGATCTCCGCATTTAAAATAATATCATATTGCTCATAAGGCATTTTATGATAGAACATCGTCTTAGGTTGGCGAATATTATTAACCGTCTGACGTTTCTTTACAGCATCGAGTGAAGCTCGGCAAACTGCCTGATATTGCTGATATCTATCAATCGGGAAAGTGGATGATTTTTGCTCGGCAATGACATGATAAACAGTATCTAACTCGACGCCTAAATCAGCATAATCCTTCAATTTTCGTTGAGCAAATTCTATCGCTTCTTTTCTCAATTCGTGATATACCTCATCAGTATCTTTTACAAAATATTCCACTTTTATCAGGTCGTAAATTTCATTTCTCGCAGCAGCAGAGACGATCTTATCCAGCTTACGGGCGTCTTTATAGCGGATATGTATATTTTTTTGTAGCTCAAATCCAGCCGGTACTTCATTGAAGTTTTTACTAAATCTTCTTTTTTCTACCTGATACTCATATACAGGCACGAAAGATACCATGTCCACAAAAATATCGCCTGCGGGAATGCCATGTTTCAATAATTCATCACTTAAAGCTTTTACACGTTGATTGACCAGATCATCCGTTTCTATAGCGGTAGCACCCACCTGTACCAGATTGAAAATAGCTAAATAAGAATCTGCCTTTTTGTTCATTAACCCTTTTACATCCAATATCATCACATTATCCTGCTGAAGAACGGCGTTCGCTGTGGGCGTATTGATTGCGTGTTGAGTGCGATTGCGGGCATCATAGGCGTAATTACCTGCCTGCTGAGAAAATATTGGCGTAAGCCAGCATAATAAACATAGTATTTGAAATAGTTTTTTCATTTTATTTAAATTAATTTTATAGTTATTTTTTAAATGTTTTTAATCTGAAATAACCAATACTCTTTGTTAGAGAGCCATGGACTTTTAGTTTATCTTAAAAACAGCTTCCAATTCATAAGTAATGCTAATAGGAGAGATGCCGCTATTTTCGTTGCCTTGCGGTATACCATAGAAACTCATACCATCATCAGTAGGGCGGTTCCAGAGATATTTATTGGTAATTTCTCTGATCTTGCTAATATCGCCAACTTTCTTACCAAGTGTACTCAATAATAATTCGGCTTTAGCCTTGGCGTCTTTGATCGCTTCAACTTTTGCCTGTTCTTTATATTTTTCCATATCGGTATGGCGCATATCGCTAATTCGGAAGTTGGTGATTTCTTTATCGAACAAAGAAGCACGTTCGAGAACATTGATCAGATTGGCAATCTCTTCAGCATTAAATACACATACATTAATCGTTTTGTATAGGCGATTTTTTTCGTATTTGCGTTTGCTGCGATCATAGGTGCGGGTAAGCTGAACTGCTGATTGTGTAATGTGTTGATCTTTAATACCAGCAGTTTTAAGGGCTTTCATTAACTGCCTTTCTATGGTTTCTATATCGGTCTTTTGAGTGCCACCATCTGAGTAATATTCTTCATAACGGATAGAAATAATGATCTCATTAGGGGCAAGCTGGACTACAGATTCTCCTTTAACCATAATCGTATTCGGTTCCAGGTAATCTTTATCTTGTGCGATCATTGAGGTAACCAGAATAAATAGTCCGATGATAATTAATATTGTCTTTTTCATATAATATAGTGATTAAGTAAATTAATTTATTGAGTGGTTTGGCGTGTTGAAGTGCGCCTTGTTGGGACGTATTGCATACGCCCGTGTTATCATACGTCGTGTTATCGTGTTAATATTGTTTGATTATTGAATTTAAAAAGTCTCTCCTCTCTCAGTGCCGTCAGGCATGGTCTCTCTTCTCTCAGCCCGATAGGGCGGTCACTCTTCTAACACAAACATAGCAGCTTTACAGCATATATGCCCAAAAAAATGCTTGTAAAGCCCTTGTAAAACCTTTACAAAACGTTACGAAGCCTTTACAAAGCTCAAATTTGCAAGCTTTTGAGTAAATTTGTAATTATGCAAAAAAGCGATACGGCATATTTTCTGTTATTAAAAAAGCAGATAGAACAGATGTACAAAAGTGTACACCCTGATTGCCGTAGCAGCATTGCAGATTGGAAAGGTGTAGAGATCGTCCGTTTTCAGGAACATTTGCAGGAAAAAACGCAGGGCAGAATTAGTGAAAAGTCGTTTTATACTTATTTCAAAAAAGAAAATAATGAACGACTGCCCCGACGGGATATTCTGGATATGCTGAGTCAGTACTGTGACTTTGAAAATTGGCAGGATTTTGTACAGCAACATACTGAGCAACCTAAAGAACCAGTAGCTAAGAAAAGTATTAGCCGAATTCCTGTGTATATCTTTTCCCTGCTCGCTTTGATGCTATTCAGCGCTTTTATGTGGACTTATTTAGGTAAAAAGCAAACTTATACCTTCTGTTTTGCTGATGCTGATACAGGAGGAAAAATAAGCGAACAGGTCAGTATAAAGATTTTACTTAAAAAAGAATCACCTGTTATACGGCATTGTAATCAAGACAATTGTTTTGTATTAAAAACGAAAAAGAAACAGATTACATTCATAGCTGAAGCGGCTTATTATTTGCCAGATACAATTACACGGGTATTAGATAAAAAGAACAGAGAAGAAACCATTCAGTTAAAAACTGACGACTATGCTTTGATGATCCATTACTTTTCAACGTCTAAAATGGAAGATTGGAAAAAGCGTCGAAATTTGCTGAATGATATGATAGCGGATCATGCCCGTATATTTCAGGTAGACAAAGCAGCCAATGGTTTGGAAATGTACAATAAAAAAGAGTTCGTCAACAAAATGGCAATGCCATTGAAAAGCCTGAAAAACATAGAAATTATTGAAACTATTTACGAGAATGACAAGATAGCTTACATGCGATTTATACAAAAATGAAAAAGTACTGGTACATATTGTTTATGTTTTTTAGTTGCTGCAATTGGTCAATTGCCCAGCAGGCCGGCAGCTATGAACGCTCTGCTGATTACACGTATAAACAGTTGGAAAGCAATTTCTGTGGCAATGCTTTATCAGGAGAACGACTGGATGCCTTTATGGAACGGGCAAAGCAAAAAGTGGATGAGTTTCTGGATTATATGCGCATCATTCAGGATGAAAACTATGATACAGAGATTAAGACTTATGCATTGGAAGAAGCCAGACGACTTTTTGATGAAAATGCTCAAATAAAAGGAGAGACAAACTCCTCTGTAAAAGCTTTTCTGGAAGCTGTTTTAAATGGGGATACCAGCTTTACTACAAATCATAATATAACCGTCGAAGAATCTTTCAAGCCCTCTGGAGAAGCCATGACAGGCTATGGATTAGTCTCTGAATATTCAGCTATCATATTATTAAAAGATAAAAATTCATATGCCGGCAATGTACATTCCTTCAAAATCGTTCTGAAAAAAGTAAATAAACAGTTCGGCTACGAAAAAAAATCAGTCTGGGAAGTTTTATTGAGTGATATTGAGATAGAACAGTGATAAGTAATTATTTTTGTCTCATGAAAACAGAAAAGCGCCTGACCAAACAGCAAAAAGCCGATAAAATAGCTGAAATGCTGGAAAAATATTACCCCGAAACTCCCATCCCTTTAGATCATACAGATTCTTATACCTTACTTATAGCTGTCTTATTATCTGCCCAATGCACAGACGCCAGAGTCAATAAAATTACTCCTTTGCTATTTGCTGAAGCCAATACACCACAGACAATGATACAACTCAGCGTAGAAGAAATTCGGGAGATCATCAAACCTTGTGGCTTATCGCCTAGAAAATCCAAAGCGATTCATCAATTATCTCACATTTTGCTAGAGGAACATGAGGGTAAAGTACCAGAATCCTTCGAAGCACTGGAAGCCCTGCCAGGCGTAGGTCACAAGACTGCTTCAGTTGTCATGTCGCAAGCTTTTGGTCATCCTGCTTTCCCGGTAGACACCCACATTCACCGACTAGCTTATCGCTGGACATTGAGTACAGGTAAAAACGTTGAGAAAACAGAAAAAGACCTGAAAAAGCTATTCCCAAAAGAGACCTGGAACAAACTACATCTACAGATCATCTTTTTTGGGAGAGAGCATTGTCCGGCAAGAGGACATAAGCCGGAAGATTGTCCGATTTGTAGCTTGTATGGACGGAAGAGTTTGTTTTGATAAATTCACACACCCCTAAAACCACTTTTTTCTCATTTCATACCATTTATTACTTCATATACACCACTTATTACTTAGGGCTTGTGTGTTAAATTATATGGCTATATTTTT
This sequence comes from Saprospiraceae bacterium, assembly GCA_020627965.1. Taxonomy (GTDB): domain Bacteria; phylum Bacteroidota; class Bacteroidia; order Chitinophagales; family Saprospiraceae; genus JAHDEO01. The sequence goes on from JAHDFX010000221.1 coordinate 8,879, forward strand.
GGCAATATATTATGTAATGCAGTTAAAAAAATATCGTTTTTAATGAAATAAGACAATTGGAGGAGCAACAAATGAGAAAAATGTTTTACGTTAACTATCCAGTAGATTCTATACCAATAGCCCGGTGTTATTAGTTAGCTTAAAAACGTTGAGAAAACCAATATCTATTGTTAGTGTTTCAGAGTAGAATCATGCCCAAAGTGAGGGAGTATTTTAAGGTATCAATTGCTAAGCGATCGAACGATACAGGTAATTCTGTTTTTTTTGTAAGAAAAGATAAAATAGTTAAAAGAGCTGTAGGATTTGCTGTCTATAGTGAAATTATTGGAGAAGAGTTTTTTGTACCAGTTACAGATCCATCGTATGTAGATGACTCAAACAGTATATTTGATCAAGAAAAACTTAAAAAAGGATTTTTTATTGGGAATCTTCCTTTATATAACAAACGTGAACTTCTTGATAATAGCGTTACCTATCTGGATTTAGAATATTCCGACACGCTGTCAGGGGTAATACGAAATATTCATGTAGTGCCTTCAATTGCTTTTTATTCGATAGATATTAATGAGAAGGAAAAGGGTATACTTGCTCCAGTAGTTTATGCCACAGGAAGAAAAGAGATAAAATTTGAGCGTGAAAAAAAATATTATTATGTATATTCCATAGTAGCCTGTGCTTTTATTGTATAAGACATTTTCACTTTCAACAGTGGTAGCCGTTCTTGTTTGCCACCAATACGATCATTCATTGACAGCTTATCTGCCGATGGTTTATATGATTATAGTTTTTCCATTACTTATGGGGAAGTATCTGAGTTTATTGACTGAATTATCTATTTATCTGAGCATATATCATAAAGAGTTTTATGAAAAACATAAAAGTTTTTCTCGTTATGGCAGTGGTAGAATTGTCTCGATACAAATGATTCCAGATAAATTTATTATGGATTTGAATGATGAGAAGGTAAGTTTATACAAGAAAGAAATACGCCAGACTGTAAAGCTATCAATGCTTGCTTTTTTAATAACTATTTTGTTGTGTGTATTTATTATATGTTATTAATGCGAAAATGCAAGGTTTCAAGCAAATTGAGGAATCAGACGAACTCCAAATATTCGTGGATCCAATAACCCAATAACCAATAACCCAATCAACTCAATCATTCACCAAC
>JAHDFX010000222.1 GCA_020627965.1 Saprospiraceae bacterium
GCTCTACCTAGTCTCGATTGGAAGCATACGGTATATTGTTCGGGCTTTAAGCCCAATTTTGCAGCAATAGCATAAGTCGTATCATAGCATTGGGCGGAATAACAATACTGGTTTTTGACCGTCAGTGTACGACAACAATCTTCAGACTGAGCGCAGTGATTTCCAATATCTGTTTTGATCATCTGACGTACAGGAAGCCCATGATAACTGAACAAAATATGATCGTAACTATTAATGTCGTATTGCTTGCCACGCTCTACAAATACATCAATCATCGGTTCATAATCGTGGAATGAATTGATGAACTTGACCTCAGGGATAGCGAGTTCTTTTGCTAAAATACGATTAACTTCCTGATACACGGAGCCATTACAAGCCGAAGTGTATTGCGGAAATAATGGTAATACAATAAGGCTGGTAATTTTAGCAGCTTTCAGCTTTTTCAAAGCGGATTCAATGGAGGGCGACTGATAGCGCATCGCTAGTTCCACCATATAGTCTTCGCCCAGTAATTTCTGTACTCCATCACGCAGGCGATAGCCATATACTTTGAGTGGAGAACCTTCTTCTAGCCAGAGTTCTTTATATAATTTCCCGGTAGGTCCAGAGCGAAAAGGAGCAATGATGCCTCTTACCAATAGATTACGACCAATAGGATTGATGTCTAATACTCTACCATCTAATAAGAACTGTTTCAGGTATTTATAAACATCGTATCGTCCCGGAGAGTCGGGGGTTCCTAAATTAACGAGTAAAACGCCTTTTTTTGTGTGATTTGCCATGTTGCAAAGATAATTTGATTGTGTTCTTTACCCTAACAAATTCATTATAATGATGTTCATAAATTAGAGAATTACCCCTTGAATCACTTTAAATATTTAGAATGGTTCTTTTATTTATCCTCTGTTTTCTTCGCAATATTGGTAGATACTTTATCAGTAATATACCAGCGATTGCCTTCTTTCAATAAATTAAAATAGTCTGTAAATAAGCGTTGCTCCGTTTCGAGTTCGACTTTTGCTTCGGCAGCAGTTCGGGTAATATCAATGGAAAGAATTCTTCCTTCAGCGTTTTCAAGGCGAGGTCTTGGCTTGAAGCCACTTAGGTATTGTGTTCTGTCCCTTTTGTCAATTTTCCCATTCCGAACAAATTTCAAATGACAGGTACTGTGCATGGCGCTGCCTACAAGAGTCGTATCTCCTGTAAGCCAGCCATCGAAATAATTTTGAATGACTCCTTCTATAGCAGTCTGATCTTTGGATTTAGGGGCTTTTGTTTCAGTTGTTTTCTGTTCTTGTGTACAACTTATCATTACAATGAACACTAATGCGGTAAACAAATAATATTTCATGTTAAATAGTTTAAAATGGTTCATAGTCTATTTCTGTGAATTAAATCTGTAGGCAAGGGTAACTGAAGCAACACTTGAGTTAAATCCAAGATTTAGTCCATAAAGATTGTTGCTATTTTCAACAAAGGAAAAAGTGCCATTGATTCCTGGTATAGTTTCAAGACTGACATAAAAGTCTTCATTAAAGCTGTATTGGAACCCTAAAACATAACCAATTCCTGGAGATACATTTATTGCCTTGCTTGTATTTGATCCTCCGGAATAATTTATCAATAGTGATGGTTCTACACCGTGTATAAAATTTAATTTCTCATTTATAGCTTTTCTTTTTTCGCTTCCTACTGCAAAACCTGCCTGTATGCCCAGATCCATATTGTCTGATACTCCAATTAGACTAGCACTGGCAATGATAAATCGTGCCCTCATATACTTATTTTCTTTTTTCTCTTTTTTGTAAATAAGACTGAAGCGCTCTAATCCTGAAAACCTTGCTCCTATTTCTTTTGTTTGTGCATAGCTGCTTTGAGCAAGCAATAAAAAGAGCCATCCTAATGCAATAACTTTTGTTAAATTTTTCATAGTAAATAATTGTTTTATTGTAATGCGATAAAGTTAAAGCAAATGAAACGGCAAAAATGATCAAATAAAAAGATTTAACAATATTTTATAAATTATTAAGGACTTGATAGGATATATAAGAATGGAGCGTTTTCTGATTGGTGATTTAGGTCTTAATCTTTGATTGCTAATTAGTTGGGAGTGTCGGACTTCATCTTTTCTTTGAATGCTTGTATCTGTTTGTAACTGAGGTTTTTTCCCAAATAAGTTATCTGCTCTCTAGTGTATTCTCCTACACTTATGCCATTTAACCATAAGAGTTCAATAAGTTTGAGATATTCTTCTTTTGTTTCTTCATCTTCCAAAAAAATCAGATATTTTTTGGTGGATGTACCATCTTTTATAATCATCTGATTGTTTGTGCCGAAATGAGTGTCTTCTGCCCTTGAAAAATGAGTCGTTTCTTCATGATAGCCATTGTATTTGAATATTATACGCCCATCAAAATCTCCATTTAAAATTATGTCACCGGAGGTATTTATAATCTGAAATGGGTTTTCGCTGACTCAATAGTACTGCTTTCTGTTGTTAAATTTGTCGGAAGGTAATCCTGTTACCTTCCGACTCAAATCCTATATATCACTAAAAATCAAATTACAAATTAATCCGTTTTAATCCTGTTGCTCTCGTCCTCCAGTCCAGTCTTACGTTTACGACTTTTCACTTTATCATTACCAAACAGGTAAGAAAAGTTAAGCCTCAAACGACGACTATCCCAGCCACCACTAGCATCCATGTACAGGTCGCCAAAACGGCTCACACCGCTCCAGGCATTAGTTTTGAATACATCGCTTAATGAGACTTTGATCTTTCCTTTTCCATCCATGATCTTCTTTTGTACACCAATATCCATACTGCCCATAGAGTTGGTTTTCATATTACCGCCCCAGATAGAAGGGGAGAGGAACCAACCCGAAACTTCAAAGGAAAAGTCTTTGGGGAATTTTATCGTGTGCTGCATATATCCTTGAAAAGTAGTGGCACGTACATCAATAATCTTAGCATCACCAAAATCAGCTTGATTGTGCATATGGAAAAGCGTGAGACTCGTGTAAGTGCTCCACCAGTCCTTAATAGGAACAGGAGCAGCTACATTAATGCTGTAATGATCTTGCTTCGCAATATTTTCCCAGGTAATAAAGCTGGCATTAGGGTTGTTATCGTCTACATCGACCAGGCGAGTGATGACATTATTGGTACGACTATAACTCAGTGTAGTATTCAGGCTATAATTGAAGGCATGCCTGATCTGAAAATTATTCGTGTATTCTGGTCTTAGATTGACATTACCCTTTTCAAAAGTCAGCTCATCCAGTCGGGATTCAAAAGGATTCAAATCCTGATAGGAGGGGCGGTTTATACGACGACTATAGCTAAGATTAAAACTATTTTTCTGATTCATCTGATAAGAAATACCTGCCGAGGGGAAGAAATCAATATAGTTATCACCATCCGATTGACCTCCTGTATTTGTATAAGTGGTCAGATCACCTGTCCAGTTGGTTTGCTCTGTTCGCAGACCAGCGTTGATACCAATTTTTTCTAATTGCCTGGAATAGTTGAGGTAAGCAGCATTTACATTTTCTTTGTAAACAAAGCGATTACTAAGCCCGTCATCCAATATTCTTTCTTCGTTGATAACATTAAAAAACTCAAACGTATTATCCGTCTTTACATAGGCTGATTTGATACCTGCGCCAACTTTCCCCTTAAATACCGGGCGCTCAAAGTCTGTTTTGAAGGTGTAAATATCAATGTCAGTAGGGTAGATATTGGCATAAGTCTGTTCATTCAGGACTTCCACTTCAGCAGCATCTTTGTAGAAATTAGGTTGCAAGTTTTCATTGGCATTTCTGTAGATACCATAATCCAAATCTACATTTAGCGTGGTTTCTTTGTCATTATCGAATTGATAATTGACATTGAAGTTATTATTATCCCGATTGCCTTCTTCGGCACTACTTGCGACAAGCACACTATCAATAACTGTACTGTTCAACATAGAAATAGGCGTTCTGCTATCACTGCCAAAAGTCCAGTCATTAACATAACCATTGACCAGAAAACCGATAGTATTTTTATCATTGACAAAGTAATCGCTGCCTATTTTATAATTATGTCCCTGCCAATTATTATTCATATCCGTTCTGGTATCAAGTACAAAACCTCCTTGTTCTCTATAGAGGTTCATGTAATTGAGATTGTCGCCATAATTATAGCCATAACTACCAAATACATTGAGTTTTTTATTGCGGTGATTGGCACTAATAGAGCCATTGTATTGAGCCACTTCACCAATAGAATAGCCCAGATTCAGGTTGGCATTAGAGCCATGTCGCTGATCTCTTTTTAGTTTGATATTGATAATTCCGGCATTGCCCTCTGCATCGTATTTTGCAGACGGATTTGTAATGATTTCAATCGCATCAATCTGGTCAGCCTGTAAGGTTTTTAGGAAGGTGGACAGGTCATCTCCGCTTAATGGACTTTCTTTGCCATCAATATAAACCCGAACGCCACTTTTACCCAGTAGATTGATATTGTCATTATTGTCGATCATAACACCTGGTGATTTACGCAATAATTCCAGACCAGTTCCACCAGATGAATTGATGGTGCCGTCTACATTAAAAACCAGCTTATCCGGCTTCATTTCCAGCATGGGGCGTTGTGCTGTTACGGTGACTTCGCTGAGGTCGTTGCCGAGGGCTTTGAGTGTGATGTCAGGCAACTGATAATCGGTACTATTCAGCTCAAATGGAGCCGTATAGTGATTGTCAAATCCGACATAATTCACCATGATCTGATAATTGCCGTAAGGCGTACGAGCAATGCTAAATTCACCGTTCTCATTAGCAATGGCGCCCTTTATCATACTGCTGTCGCTTGGCGATTGCAATATAATATTGGCATACATAGCTGGTTGATTTTCAGCGTCATAAATTTTTCCTGTAATGTTTCCTGTAGATTGGGCTTGCAAGGTGATCCCTGTGAGCAGACACAGGAATAGTGTAGTAATTTTATACATAGTTTTATTAGGTAGATGAAGAATGTGTCCGCAAAGTATGTTTTACTTTTTGTTTCTTGTATCATCTTTAGATGAAGCGCTTGTTTTTCTGGATGAAAGACAAGTAAAGATGGGAAGGGTTGCTTTGGAAAGAAACATTTTAGTAAGACTTTTCTGGTACTTTATTTATTGTTCATCCTTTAGGAGAAGAAGATTGGAGACTTGATCTTTATTCAGGGATAGGCTCATTCGGTCGAAAATGTGCAAGTAGATTCCTATATCCTCCACCCCAACTACAAGTGCCATCTGCAAAAAAAGAAACTTCTTCGCCTAATTTGATAAAATAAAAGCTAACCGTTGTACAGCCATGTTTTTTTAGTTTTTTCCCAGCTTTTTCCATCGCTATGACTTTTTGGATGGCAGATTTGTGTTTAACGATATTGAGGGCTTCTTTGGTTTTATCAGACTGGTTTATAATACGTATAGAGTCTTGTCCTTCCTTAGTAATTGTCATTGTTGCTGTCTTGAAATGAAAGCAACCTTGTGATCTATAATGAATTTCAAGTGTGTCCTGCTTACTTTTGAAGAATTTTTTAGAAATGATCTGCTTATCAGAAGGCTTTGCTTAGATACCTTTATACAGAAAAATAACTTTATCTTCTGATTGAATTGTTCCAGTCTGCCCAATTACATTTGCGGAGATAATAAATGTTAAGATGAAAATTACGGTATATCTCATATTGGGAAAAAGTTTAAAAAGTACTCGCAATAACCCCACTGCGCCGCCCGTCGCCAATCGCTTCAAAACCATGCGGCAAACGCTGGATCGTATGAACACCGCCAAAATACAAAGCCTTGTCGCCCCAGCGATTAATATCTTCTTTAATATTGATATGCCCAATATTATCTGAAAATCCAGGCTCCAAATTAAGGACTTGGTGTTCCAAATGTAAGCGAGGAGCATCAATGGCTTGCTCAAGCGGCAATTTATGATCGAGTAGATAATGTAAAACCTGAAGAATAACGCCCGGAATACGCCCTGCACCGCCGCTACCAGTTACGATCTCTACTTGCTGATTTTCATCCAGAACGATGGTTGGCGACATCATGGAAGTCAAACGGGTGTCGGCTTGCCAACTATGAAAGCCATTTGGCAATAAAGCCGCTTCTCCCAGCATATTATTCATCATAATATCTGTGCCGGGTATCATATAACCAGAGCCTTCTCCATTGGAAGATGTGATAGCTACGGCATTACCGTGTTCATCAGCTATACTGAAATGAGTTGTTCCACCCCATTTGGCAGTTTCAGGGTAATCAGTAAACCAGCCTTGCTGTTTGAGTTCATTTTTTAGAAAATCAGGATTACTGTGAAGCCGATTGTGATATTGATAAACCTGATACAGTGTTTCAATATGCTTTGCATCCTGATAATGGTAGTCAATAATTTTTTCTGAAAGTCGTTGCATTGCCAGCGCGATCAAAGCACCGCCCATACTTGGCGCTGGATTGCAAAGGACGGTTTTATTTCGATAAGGAAGTTTTAAAGGGCGATTGTAATTAACCTGATACATCTCAAAATCGGCACGTGTGAGCTGTCCGCCCATTTCAGCATAATCTTTGGCTACCTTACGGGCAATTTCTCCTTTGTAAAACAGGTCAGCCCCTTCATGAACCAGGCTGTCCAGAAAATCTGCGAACTGGGGCATTTGTAAATAATCGCCTTCTAGTTTGAGGTTATCATCTGCTCTGAACCAAATTGGACGAGCATCTTCGTGAACCCTGAGAATAGTTTCCAAAATTTTAAAATCCAATGCCTGAAAGTCGTCTACTAAAGCGCCTGATTTTGCAATCTCAATCGTAGGTTCTATCAATATTTTCAAAGGAAGTGTACACAAATGTTTATGCATAGCATAAATACCTGCCACAGAACCCGGCACTGCTGACGAACCAGCCCCAACATGAAAAGTTTCTAATGTATCGCCCAGATCAATATCTACAGGATAAAAATCTAGCTTATGTGTTAAAACTTTTTGTCTTGGTGTTTGACAGAAAAAATCAATGACCTGTTGTTGTCCGTCTGCTGTAACTATATTGGCAAAACCACCTCCACCTACTGAACTCATGCAGGTTTCAGTGGCGAAAGTCGCAAATAAAGCAGCTACGGCAGCATCAAAAGCATTGCCGCCTTCCTCAAAAATTCTGGTTGCTGCTGCTGCTGTCTGCGGGTGTCCTGCCGCAATGATTCCTCTTGTTTTAGCCGATGGTTTCATTGGGGTAAAGATAGGAGATTTTCAAAATACTCTTTGTTTTTAAATGAAAACTCTATTTTTGCAGCAAATTGATAAATCATTTTTAATATCTTTCAATATGTCTTTAAGCAGCATTAGAAAAAATTTAGGAGAAAAGCAGGCAGATTATCTGCTGAATCATAGCAGTAATACTATTGATAAAAGTCGCTTGCATCAGCCTGGACCAGATTTTATCGAGCGTATTTTTGAGCCTTCCAACAGGAACATTCCTACACTAAGAAGTCTCAGAGCTTTATATGGTCATGGTCGTCTTGCCGATACAGGATATTTATCCATCTTACCTGTAGATCAAGGAATTGAACATACAGCAGGCTCTTCCTTCGCCCCAAATCCAGATTATTTTGATCCTGAAAATATCATTAAACTGGCTATTGAAGGAGGCTGTAATGCGGTAGCAAGTACTTACGGAGTATTGTCTATTATGGCTCGTAAATATGCGCACAAGATACCTTTTGTGGTGAAGATCAATCATAATGAATTACTGACTTATCCGCAAAAGCACAATCAGATCATGTTTGGTACTATAGAAGATGCCTGGAATATGGGTGCTGCTGCGGTAGGTGCTACGATCTATTTTGGCTCACAGGAATCTTCCCGACAAATTATAGAAGTAGCTGAAGCTTTTGAAATGGCACACCAGCTGGGAATGGCAACTATCCTTTGGTGTTATACACGTAACCCTCTATTTAAGCATGAAGGAACAGACTATCATACTTCTGTAGATTTGAGTTCTCAGGCAACGCATATTGGTTCAACCATTCAAGCCGACATCATTAAACAGAAGATGCCTTCTATGAATACAGATGCTATTTCAGCTTTGAAATACAGTAAAACGCATCCAAAAGTATACAGTGAGTTATCTAGTGACCATCCTATCGACATGTGTCGTTATCAGGTAGCCAACTGTTATATGGGAAGAGCAGGACTCATTAATTCTGGTGGCGCATCAGGAGGAGCTTCAGATCTTGCAGATGCCGTAGCCACAGCAGTTGTCAATAAGCGTGCAGGAGGTACCGGTTTGATTCTTGGTCGTAAAGCTTTCCAACGTCCCTTGAAAGAAGGCATCGAAATTCTCAATTCTGTTCAAGATGTTTATCTTTGCGATGACATCAGTCTTGCCTAGTAAGGCTTGAACAGGTTTTTAAGATAATATATATATTGAATTTTGTAAATCGGTTAATTCGATAGATTTTTGGTCGAATTAACCGGTTTTTTCATGGTAAACCACTATCTTAGAAGTCTACTTGACGTTACTTAGACGAATTAAGTCACTAACAAAGCACTATGAGTTGGTTCAAACGATTACGCGACGGAATTACGACAAAAACCAAACAAAAAAAGGAAATTCCTGAAGGAGTTTGGCATAAATGTAAGAATTGTAATAGTACAATTACATCAAAAGATCATACGCAAAACCTGTACGTATGTCCTGAGTGTAATTACCATGATCGCATCTCGCCAGATGACTATTTTAATATCATTTTTGATGGTAGATATACCGAACTCTTTACGGAATTAATACCTAAAGATTTTCTCGATTTTACTGATCTAAAGGCATATACAGACCGTATTGTAGCAGCAAAGAAAAAAGCAGGAAGACTAACAGCGATGGAAGTCGCACACGGAAAAGTCAATCGCCTTGATTTGGTTATTGCTGCAATGGATTTCAAGTTTATCGGAGGTTCTATGGGTTCTGTCATGGGAGAGAAAATAGCAATGGCAATAGACTACAGTATAGAGCATAAAATACCCCTGATGATTATCTCCAAATCAGGTGGAGCAAGAATGATGGAATCGGCATTTTCTCTCATGCAAATGGCAAAAACTTCTGCACGCCTAACCCGCCTTGCTAAAGCAGGAGTACCTTATTTTTCTTTTCTGACAGACCCAACTACAGGAGGCGTAACCGCTTCTTTTGCTATGTTGGGAGACATCAATTTCTCCGAACCAGGTGCTTTAATTGGTTTCGCAGGACCAAGGGTGATCAAAGAGACGATTAAAAAAGACTTGCCAGAAGGTTTCCAAAGATCAGAATTTTTATTGGATCACGGCTTTCTCGATTTTATTGTAGAACGTAAAGATTTAAAAGAGCGTATTGGAGACCTGCTACATTTGTTCCGTAATAAAGAGAAGGCGGCAAGCTAGTGAAAAAGCTATTATTGACAGGCGCATCAGGCTTTTTAGGACGATATATTCTTCTTCATCAGCAATCAGACTGGGATATTACCGGAACTTATTTTTCTCAGGATGTCCCTGATAAATTTATAGGAACACACCATAAAATAGATTTGGCGAAAGCCAATGAAGTCGAACTGTTATTCAATACTGTCCAACCTGATGCAGTCATACATACCGCTGCTATATCTAAGGCTGGTTTGTGTGAGCAAAAGCCTGAATGGTCTTATCAGATCAATGTAATGGCTACTCAACAATTGGCTAAGCTATGCGCTGACATCCAAATTCCTTTCCTGTTTACTTCTACTAATTTAATCTTTGATGGCAAAAATGCACCATATAGCGAGGATGCTGAAACTTGTCCTTTAAGTATTTATGGAAAACAGAAAGTAGAGGCTGAACTAGCCATTGAGTCCGTTTATTCTAAAGCAACAATTTGCAGAATGCCACTGATGTATGGCTTACTTTCCAATACATCCAATTTTTTTCCGAATTGGA
>JAHDFX010000014.1:0-5650 GCA_020627965.1 Saprospiraceae bacterium
ACAATAACACAATAACACAATAACACAATAACACAATAACACAATAACACAATAACACAACAAAAAGCACATCAACACAACAATAACACATGCCAGATAGAAGTAAAGCACCTGCATTACAAAAAATTGATCGTTTACATCTGATTCAACCAGACACCTATACACTGGATAATGGAACTCCATTGCATGTGATAGATATGGGAACACAAGAGGTCTTGAAATTGGAGGTGATTTTTAATGCAGGCCGATGGGTAGAAAATGATAGACTGGCAGCACGGGCTACCGGAACCTTGTTAAAAGAAGGAACAGCAACACGTAATTCGGCTCAAATAGCTGAAGAAATTGATTTTTATGGAGCGACCATTGCCAGTTCTGGCGGGTTAGACTCTGCTGGCTTGACGGTTTATTGCCTGACTAAGCATCTGAAAAAACTGATGCCTATTGTTCAGAATATTTTAATGAAACCTATTTTCCCACAGGCAGAGTTGAATACGTTCATCGAACAAAGATGTCAGCAATTGATGATAGAAGCTGAGAAAGTGGAGGTAGTGGCTTACAGGGAGCTGACAGCAGCTTTATTTGGCGACGAACATCCTTATGGTTATAATAGTACAATAGACTTGTACAAATCTATAAGAAGGGAAGATTTGGAAAAGCATTTTAAGGCACATTATCATAGCGGTAATTGTTGTATTATTTTGAGTGGACGACTGGCTGAGGGGAGCGTAGAATTGGTGAATACTTATTTAGGGCAATTGCCTAAAGGAGAAAAAAGCCAGGCTCATCATCAAATAGAACCTTATACAGATAAAAAACTTCGCTTTACATTAACTGGCGCCTTACAATCGGGTGTTCGATTGGGGCGGCGATGGGTTTCTCGTCATCATGAAGATTATGCAGGACTTTTTATATTGAATACATTGCTCGGAGGCTATTTTGGCTCTCGTTTGATGAGTAACATCAGAGAAGATAAGGGATATACTTATGGTATCTATTCTAGCGTGGATATGATGTTGCACAATAGTTATTTTTATGTGGGTACAGAAGTGGCAACCGATGTAACACAGGCAACTATTGATGAAATTTATAAAGAGTTTCGGGCATTGCAAAATGACTTGGTGAAACAGGAAGAATTGGAACGTCTGCGTAATTTTATGCTGGGAAACTTATTGTCTACTCTGGATGGACCTTTTAATGTTGCTCAGGTCAATCGTGCATTGATTCTGGAAAATCTGAATGCTTCTTTTTTTGATAAAATTATTAATACGATAAAAACGATTCAACCTGAAACACTGAGAACACTGGCTCAGCAATACTTGAATCCTGAAGATATGACGGAAGTTGTGGTTGGAGTTTAAAAATGTTAAAATAAAAAAGGCTGTCACTCAAAAGTAACAGCCTTTTTTATTTTCATTCTATTTCGGATACTAGTTAGTACCGCCACCACCTGGATAAGTGACACCTGGTCCCTGACAGCAGCTATTGCCTGGGTCAGAAACTGAAAGAGGCTCGATGTAAGTAGAAGTAGTAGTACTTCCTACACCACCCATGTAAATAACATTAGGATCACCTACGCCGATGTAGTCAGAGGCTGTCTCAACTTTACCATAAGTAGTCACTGTTGCAGTGCTACCTGTAGGATAAGTCATAGCTGGCCCCTGGCAGCAGCTTTTTGAAGGATAGAATGTTCCTCCAGTAGCATAATCACCTGTGTAAGTAGTGGTTGTTGAAGTACTCGTGCCAGAATAACCACCCATGTAGATAACATTAGGATCACCAATACCAGTAATAGTAGTGGAACCAGTAGTTGCTACAGAAGTGTAACTGATAGCTTGAGTAGAACCATTAGGGTAAGACACCCCTGGTCCGGTACAACAGGCCTGAGCGTATAGCCCATAGCTAAATGCACAAGCGAATAATGCTAGAAAGGTTGCTTTTAATTTCATAATTAAGCGCTTTTAAGATTATAGAATGATTGTCGACAAAAATTTATTCTACAATAATTATTAATAAACGTGTCAAATTTACACGATAAAATACAGATAGGCAATTTTTTTTTAAAAATCTGTATTGTCACGAGGTATAGATTAATGAAAATCTTACATTAGTCAACACAATTTAGGGCAAAAAAGTAAAATTGCTACTTAAATGACTTCTTTTTTAGTCTTGGGTAACTGTTTTGTGACAAGTATTTCAAGAAAACAACCTTATTTGTTTCTGTTAACGTGACGAATTGTAAACCCTTTGTGATGGTTTCAAAGTAAACAACGAAGCTCTAAAAAACAGCTTGTCCTATTCTAACGAAAGTTTTTACATCTCCCATGGTATAATAATGCAAACAAGGAACTCCGGCCGCTTTGAGTTCTTTTGACTGTGCAATGCACCACTCTATACCAACTTCTTTGGCAGCTTCTTTAGTTTTTGTTGCCAATATTGCATCTACGAGGTCATCAGGCATATTGGTAAAAAAGATACGGGGTAAAGTACTTATTTGACTGGCTCTTGTTATGGGCTTTAATCCAGGAATGATGGGAACATTAATATCATATTCCCGGCAAAGGTCTACAAAGTCGAAGTATTTTTGATTATCGAAAAACATTTGGGTAACAATGTAATCGGCACCGGCATCTACTTTTTCTTTTAGAAATTTCATGTCCGATTTCATATTGGGGGCTTCAAAGTGCTTTTCCGGATAACCAGCTACACCAATACAGAAATCCGTTGCCAAACCATTGTCAATATTGTCATCGAGATAAACTCCCTTATTCATGTTGTCCATCTGCTTAACCAGATCAATGGCATATGGATGTCCGCCAGGTTCTGGAATAAACCTGCCTTCAAATTTACGAGCGTCTCCGCGTAAAGCTAACACATTATTGATACCCAAAAAACTGAGATCAATCAGAGCGTTCTCTGTTTCTTCTACTGTAAAACCTCCGCAAATAAGATGTGGAACAGCATCTACTCCATATTTATTCATAATAGCAGCACAGATGCCAACGGTACCTGGGCGTTTACGAATAAATGTTTTTTCATAATAGCCACTTGGACGCTGCTTGTAAATATACTCCTCCCGATGGTAAGTTACATCAATAAAAGGTGGTTTGAACTCCATTAGTGGGTCCAATACATCAAAAATAGACTGTATTCTCCCTCCCTTCAATGGTGGTAGTATCTCAAAAGAGATAAGTGTCTCATTTTTAGCTTTCTTAAGATAGTCAGTAATTTTCATGGTTGATCTATGCCTCTGAATTTAGGCTACAAAGGTAACATTTGCTATATTATTTTTTAACAAGTCATAAGGGGCAGTTTTATTTAGACGCAATGTAAACTATATAGTATACGTGTTAGCGTACGTTTAAATTTCCATAATGCAGGGAAATTGAACAAATTTAAACACGTTCTTATCATTGAAGAAAATAGGAAATTCAACGAATAAACAATACACCGATTACCAATCACCAATTCACTCTTCCATTTCCCACCTCAAAACCCTATCTTTGCGCTTTATTGAGAACCAAATGGAGTGATTAAGCGTATTGAGTGAAATGAATGTGTTATTAGATAGCAAAACAGTAAGAACGTGATTAAGTTTCCCTCAATTGGCTAAAAGTGGCAAACTTAAACACGTTCTAACACATTAACACGATAACACCATAACACATAAAGAAATGAAAATATCCTATAATTGGCTGCGCCAATACATTGATACAGATATGCCCGTCGAAGAATTGGGGGATTTGCTAACCGAGATCGGACTAGAAGTTGAAGGAATTGAGCCTTTTGAAAGCATTAGCGGTGGACTTGAGGGGCTGATCATAGGCGAGGTTACGCATCGCGAACAGCACCCCGATGCTGACCGACTTTCGCTGACCCGTGTTCATGTTGGTGGGACGGAAGAATTACAGATCGTTTGTGGTGCGCCTAATGTTGATGCCGGACAAAAAGTAGTGGTTGCTACTGTTGGCACAACTATACACCCTACCGAAGGAGAACCTTTTAAGATTAAAAAAGCAAAAATTCGTGGTGTCGAATCACAGGGAATGATCTGTGCAGAAGATGAAATCGGTTTGGGTACCGATCATGATGGAATTATGGTTTTACCTGCCGATACGAAAATAGGCATGTCAGCAGCAGATTTTTTCCAGATTGAGAAAGATTACATATACGAAATCGGGCTTACGCCTAATCGTTCAGACGGAACCTGTCATATGGGAACTGCCGAAGATGTAGCGGCTGCACTCAAGATCAATCATGAGCATAGTGGGAAGGTTAACAAGCCTGATGTTTCTGCATTTAAGGTAGACAATCAGTCTATGCCTATCGAGGTTCTTGTTGAAAATACAACAGCCTGTCCACGTTACTCAGGCGTGTCTATTAAAGGTGTAAAAGTTGGTCCATCACCTGATTGGCTGGTGAATCGCCTGAAATCTATTGGTATTCGTACTACTAATAATATTGTAGATATTACCAACTTTGTTTTGCACGAATTGGGACAACCCTTACATGCCTTCGATGCAGACAAAATTGCAGGGAATAAAGTCATTATAAAAAATTTGCCGGAAGGCACTACATTCAAAAGTCTGGACGAAGTAGATCGAAAACTTCGTGCCGACGACCTCATGATCTGTGATGGCGATTCTAATGGGATGTGTATCGCCGGTGTTTTTGGAGGTATCAATTCTGGTGTAAAGGAAGGAACAACTAATGTTTTTCTGGAATCGGCTCATTTTGAAGCTCGTAGTTTGCGCAGAAGCAGTACCAAGCACAATTTGCGTACGGATGCTGCAAAAATTTATGAAAAAGGCAGTGATCCGAATATTACAGTGTATGCACTAAAACGGGCAGCTTTACTTATTCAGGAACTGGCAGGTGGCGAAATTGCTTCTGAGGTCGTGGATATTTATCCAAAGCCTATTGAAAAAGCACAAATCACAGCTACTTATCACAATATTAACCGCCTGATCGGGGTAGATATTCCAAAAGAAGAAGTGCAGCGTATTCTGGAAGCTTTACAAATTGATATTCTGAAAGAAGACGACAAAGGCTTGACAGTTGCTATTCCTACGAATAAAGCAGATGTCACTCGTGAAGCCGACCTCATAGAGGAAATACTCCGTATTTATGGTTTGAATAAGGTAGAAATGACAGGTTCATTGAATATTACTTTGAACTATGGTCAACAACCCGATGCCCGTCAATTGCAAAACATGGTCAGTGATTATCTGTCGAGTAATGGCTACAATGAAATGATGGCTACTTCGATGGAAATGTCAAAATACTACCGTGAAATTTTGCCCATACCCGAAGAAGAACTGGTTTTCGTTAATAATACTTCCAATCAACACCTCGACTTGATGCGTCCTACGATGCTGTTCAGTGGCCTGGAAGCTATCTTACGCAACCAAAACCAACGAAATCCAGACTTAAAATTATACGAATTCGGTAAAACATATCGTAAGAAAGACGATAATTATAAAGAAGCTCGTCATTTAACTATATTCCTGACCGGAAGTCGTTTGCCCGAGCATTGGATGAATAAGGACAAAGCAAAGGTGTCTTTCTATCACATCAAAGCCATCGTGAATAATGTGATGATGAGATTGGGCTTGAATGGTTATCAGGAAACGGTATTACAAAATGAAGTATG
>JAHDFX010000014.1:5660-24850 GCA_020627965.1 Saprospiraceae bacterium
AACAGGTTTAAAATACCATCGCGGACCGAAGGATATGGTAACATTCGGGCGTGTACACAAGTCCATTACCAGAAAAATGGATATAAAAGGTGATGTTTTTTATGCCAACTTCAATTGGGATAACATCCTGATTGCCTTGAAAAAACACAAGGTAACCTTTAATGATTTACCAAAATATCCATCTGTACGAAGAGATTTAACCTTAATTCTAGATAAAACCATTAACTTTACGGATGTAAATAAGGTAATCCACAAAGAAGGGAAGCCAATTTTACAGGAAACAAACTTGTTTGACATCTTTGAAGACGAGCAAAAAATAGGAGCAGATAAAAAATCTTACTCCATTAGTCTCACTTTTAGAGATGATAAAAAAACATTAAAAGACAAAGAAGTTGATAAAGTCATGCAGAAGGTAATGACCAGCTGTGAGACAAAGCTCAAAGCAATAATTAGAAAGTAAAAGATGTGTTGAAATGCGCCTTGTGTTGATGTGTTAACGATGAACACCAACACCAAAACACGCCAACACAAAAAAATATAACGTGTCATATTTACCTGAAAAATTAGAAGAAATAGAAATGAAAGTAAAGCGACTTGTAGAAGAAAACAAGCGTTTAACTGACATGTCTGCTAATTTACAGGAAGAAAATAATCGTTTAAAATTCCGTTTGGCAGAAGCAGAAGAACACGGAATACAGGCGAAAGCAGCCGGAACAAATACCGGTAATGGAAATAACAGTGTTGCTATTACACAGTTGAAAGAAAAAATAGACAGCTACACAGAAGAAATTGATAAGTGTATTGAATGGCTATCTAATAATTAAGAAGATGTTTGAATTTCATTTTTTAAATTTAAATATGCTTCAGAATCATTAAAGATTCTCAGCAACATGACAGACAAGGAGGCTTTAAATATTACAGTATTAATCGGAGGCAGACCGTATCCTTTGAAAATCAAAGCAGGTGACGAACATACTATTCGTAAGATCGTGAAAGAGATCAATGAAAAAGTAAATAGTTTTCAACTCACCTATACACAAAAGGATAAGCAGGACTGTCTTGCAATGGCATTATTAACCTATGCTGTTGACCTCCAGAAAGCACGGCAAACCCGTGTAGATAAAGACGTAGCAGATAAAATACATCAAATAGATACCCTGCTGAATAGCGTCCTGAAAGAGTCTTGAAACATTCCAGCTTTCCCGCCTGTTTTAATTAATTAATTAAATTCAGTTAATAAGTTAATTGGGTTCATTAAGTAGAGTACTCCAATCACTTAATGAACACAATTACTCAATACACCAAATATATATATCATGGGAATAGAAATTATAGTAGGACTAGTCGCACTACTCCTCGGAGCTGGAGGCGGCTGGTTTATGGGACGAACCGACTCCCAGAAAAAACTGGAAGAGATCAATCAACAATCGGATAAGATCATTGAAGATGCCCGCAAAAGCGCAGATCGTAAAATCAAAGAGGCTGAAAGAAAGTCTCAAGACATGGTGAAAAACTCCGAGTCTAGAAACGAGCGCATCAAGCAGGAAAAAATTCTACAGGCAAAAGAAAAATATGTTAAGCTAAAAGCCAAATTTGAAAATGACACTTCAAAGCGTAAGAAAGACCTGCAAGAAGAAGAACTACGTATCAAAGAACAAAGAAGTGGCTTAAAACAAGAACAGCAAGAAATAAAACGAAGAGCAGATTCAATAGATGGAAAAATTGAAGACCTCAAATCCAAAGAAGAGGAAATAGAAGTTATCAAAGGAAACCTCACCAAACAACTGGAAATCGTTGCGAAGAAAAAAGAACAACTGGAGAAAGCCAATGAAATACACATCAAAGCATTGGAAAAAGTAGCTCGTCTTTCGGAGCAGGAAGCCAAGGAGGAATTAATGAAAGCCATTAAAGATCGTGCAGAATCGCAGGCGATGGCATTTGTTAAGGAGCGTCTGGATGAAGCGAAAATCACAGCTAATAAAGAAGCTAAAAAAATTATCATCCAGTCCATTCAGCGTATGGCTGCCGAGCAAACCATTGAGAATACAGTATCTGTCTTCCCACTTCCTTCTGACGACCTGAAAGGTCAGATTATTGGTCGTGAAGGTCGTAATATCCGTGCATTAGAAGCTGCTACAGGTGCTGAGATCGTAGTAGATGATACACCGGAAGCTATTATCATTTCCAGTTTTGACCCCATACGCCGGGAAATTTGTCGTTTGTCTTTACAACGTCTTGTAGCTGATGGGCGTATCCACCCTGCACGTATTGAAGAGGTCGTAGGGAAAACTCGTAAGCAACTGGAAGAGCAGATTATTGAAATAGGTGAACGTACTGTTATAGAACTGGATATTCACGGATTAAATGCAGCCTTGGTTCGTATGGTCGGACGAATGCGTTTCCGTTCTTCTTACGGACAAAATCTCTTGAAGCACTCTATCGAAACAGCCAATTTATGTGGTATTATGTGTGCGGAATTGGGGCTGCCGAAGAAAATGGTCAAATTGGCTAAACGTGCAGGTCTATTACATGATATAGGAAAAGTTGCAGAGGAAGAAACAGAATTGTCGCACGCCATTCTAGGTATGAAAATGTGTGAAAAACACGGCGAAAGTAAAGCAGTTTGCAATGCTGTGGGAGCACACCACGATGAGATTGAAATGGAATACATTATATCTCCATTGGTACAGACATGCGATGCTATATCCGGAGCACGTCCGGGGGCACGTCGTGAAATTTTGGAAGGTTACATTAAGCGTATTCAGGAACTCGAAGAAATCGCTTTATCTTATGAAGGCGTACAAAAAGTATACGCTATGCAGGCAGGACGCGAATTACGTGTCATTGTAGAAAGCGAAAAAGTTTCGGATCAGAAAGCAGATGAGTTGTCTTTCCAGATATCTCAACGTATTCAAGACGAAATGCAATACCCGGGGCAAATTAAAGTAACTGTTATTCGTGAAATGCGGGCAGTTTCTTTTGCCAGGTAAAAAGACAAAACACAAATAAAACATCCCGAATTTTTATAGTACTATAAAAATTCGGGATGCCCTATGTTTCTTATTTTGAAATTTTAACTTGATGGAATTAGCGAGCGTAATAGATCACACAATATTGCGACCGGATTGCACACCTGAGGACATTCAGATCCTATGCCAAGAGGCTAAAAAATATAGCTTCGTAGCAGTTTGTGTACCTCCTTATTTTGTAAAAAATGCCGTACGCATACTAGATGAATCTACTGTAAAAGTTGCTACAGTAGTAGGATTCCCTATGGGCTATGCATGCACACCCGCAAAAGTAGAAGAAGTCAAAAGAGCAGTAGAAGAAGGTGCAGATGAAGTGGATGTTGTCGTTAACATATGTGCTGTAAAAAATAAGCATTGGTCTTATGTGAAAAATGACATCGACAGCATGGCAATGGCTACACACTCTCGTGGGAAAATTGTCAAAGTTATTCTGGAAACCGGATTATTGACAGAAGAAGAGATCAAACAACTCTGTGAAATCTGTAATCAGGTCGGTGTCAACTTCGTCAAAACTTCGACAGGAATGAATGGGGAGGGTGCCACAATAAAAGCGGTACAATTTCTGCGTGAACATCTTGATGATAATATAAAAATCAAAGCATCCGGAGGGATTCGAGATAAAGCCGCTACCGAACGTTTTATCGAAGCAGGGGCTTCCAGAATTGGTACTTCCGCCGGTATTCAAATTATAAGCAAGCCATGAAAAAGTTAATTTTATTATCCTTTTGTCTATTCTTTTTTCTGAAGACAGAAGCCCAAATCAATATAGTAGAAGACGGCTTGGTACAAGCAATGATCCAACGTCATAAAGACATCAATCGCACATCAACTATTGCCGGGTGGCGTGTACAACTAGCTGCTAGTACCGATCGTAACTCCGTAACAAGTACTAAATCAAAATTCCTGAATATTTATCCTGAATTAAGAGCTGACTGGACTTACAAAGCGCCCTATTATAAACTAAACGCAGGGGCTTTCCTCACTAAGTTGGAAGCTACCCGTTTGAAGTATAAGATTAAGAAAAACTTCCCTAATGCTTATATTGTTCGGGACGAAAAAATAAAACTAAGTGAGTTAAGATAAGAATCTGCTCCTTACCTCCGGACTAGGAATCATACAACTATCTTTTTTGCCAAACCACTTATAGCGATTATTGGCAATAAATTTATATACGGCATCTCTTATAAAAGGAGGAATAACCATAAAAGCATAGGGCAAAATCCATAAACCTCCAAGTCGTTTACCTGCACGAAGTGCTGCTGTAGAACGGATATTGGCTACACCATTTTCTATCAAAACGACGCTGTCTACCTCTCCACTTTTCAAATCAAAATGTTCCAATAACAATGATCCTGCTTCCGATTGCAAAGGAGCAAAGCGAAAAGCAGCCTTTTTGTCCCGCTTCATAATAAACTGAACAAAACCATCACATAGATTACATACCCCATCAAATAAGAGAATAGGGTGTTGACCTGATAAGCTTAATAACTCCTCTGTATTCATACTACCTACTTTTGTCCAAGTACTTAACAAGTATAAATATGCTTTGTTTACCAGACTTAAGAGCTTTGCCTTATTTACCAATTCTTTATCTTCGTCTACATTCTAAAAGTTTAAAAAGGTTCAAAGTCTACTTATTTTACTAAATTTGAATTTAATTCATTAATGATAAAAAAATACCATGAATCGCATATTCATTATATTATTGCTAGCCACAGTTTTTTTGTTTTCTACTTGTGAAAAACCACCAATGACTGTGCTCATCGAAACCGAATTTGGCAATATAACTGCTGTTTTATATGACGAAACTCCACAACATCGGGATAATTTCGTCAAATTGGCTAATGAAGGCTTTTACGATGACTTATTATTTCACCGAGTGATTAATGGCTTTATGATACAGGGTGGAGATCCCGATTCTAAAGGCGCACCAATGGACAAAATGCTCGGTATGGGCGGACCTGGCTACACAATTCCGGCTGAGTTTTTACCCAATAAAGCTCATATCAAAGGGGCGCTATGTGCTGCTCGCCAACCCGACAATGTAAATCCCCAAAAAGCTTCTTCCGGTTCACAATTTTACATCGTACAGGGGCGTCCGGTTCCTGAACAACAATTAGCCTTCTTCGAAAAGCAACTCGGTATAACCCTGTTACCCGAAATACGCCAGGCTTATATTGAAAAAGGAGGCGCGCCTCAGTTGGATCAGCAATATACTGTCTTTGGGGAAGTAATCGAAGGGTTTGACGTTATAGATAAAATTGCAACAGTACAAACAGAACGCCCCAGTAATCGCCCGGTAGAAGACATAAAGATGAAAGTAAAGGTAGTTAAATAGCCAGGAGTAAACTATTTTGGTATAATGACCTTAAAGGGGAAAAAATAATCTATCTTTGTGGTCTTTAAAAGCCATTAGAATACACAGTTCCTAACTAATTCAGATGGTAGGCGATTTAAATTACCAACCTACTATTAACTATGAAGCAGCATACGCTTAAGAGCTCAGTACAACTCAGCGGTATTGGGCTGCATACTGGCAAAATGGTCAGTATGAAGCTCTGCCCCGCACCTATTAACCATGGTTTTAAATTCAAGCGTATAGACCTTGAAGGTGAACCCGTTATTAACGCAGATGCCGATAGCGTTTCTTCTACACAAAGAGGAACCACAATTCGTTATGGCGATGCTCAGGTCAGTACCGTCGAACACACGCTCTCAGCTTTTATTGGGGCCAATCTCGATAATGTCCTTGTCGAAATTGACGGACCAGAAGCTCCCATTCTGGATGGTAGCGCTATACAGATTATTAAGAAAATACAGGAAGTCGGTACAGAAGAACAAGAAGCTGATCGAGAGTACTTCGAAATTGAAGAACCCATTTCTTATAAAGATGAGCTTACTGGCTCAGAGTTATTGGCATTACCTGCTGATGATTATCAGGTAACAACTCTGATAGATTTCAGCTCACCAGTACTAGGTCAACAATATGCTTCTCTGGATAATATTGCTGAGTATAGTAAAGAAATAGCTCCCTGCCGAACTTTTGTTTTTTTGCATGAACTGGAAAAGCTATTGTCACTCAATCTTATCAAAGGTGGAGATCTGGATAATGCTATTGTGATTGTTGATCGTATCATGGGACAACATGACCTGGACAGACTTGCTGAGAAACTGAATAAGCCCAGTATCAAAGTTGAGCAAGAAGGTATTTTAAATACAACTGATTTACATTTTAGCAATGAGCCAGCTCGGCATAAATTACTGGATGTCATAGGAGATATGGCGCTGGTAGGAAAGCATATTAAAGGAAAAATAGTAGCCACCAAACCAGGACATACAGTAAATGTTCAATTTGCTAAAAAGCTGAAAAAGCTGTATAAAGCACAGCGCAAATTGAGGGGAAAACCCAAGTATGATCCTGATGTAGAACCGCTTTATGGATTGGAAGATATCAAGGCAACACTGCCTCATCGTTATCCTTTTTTGCTGGTCGATAAGATTATAGAACTATCAGAGCATCATGTAGTCGGTATAAAAAATGTTACCTTTAATGAATTATTCTTTCAAGGGCATTTTCCGGGAAACCCTGTAATGCCTGGTGTTTTGCAGATAGAGGCAATGGCACAAACGGGAGGCATATTAGCATTAAATACAGTTCCTGATCCAGAAAACTGGGACACTTATTTTATGAAAATCGTTAATGCAAAATTTAAAAATAAGGTAGTTCCGGGAGATTCACTGATTTTAAAAATGGAACTAATCAGTCCAGTAAGGCGTGGAATTTTCCATATGCTTGGCACGGCTTATGTGGGTAATAAAATAGTATCTGAAGCAGAAATGATCGCTCAGATAGTAAAAAGAGAAAATACTTAGACCAAACAGATGATACACCCATCGGCATATATTCACCCTGATGCAAATATTGCAGACGATGTGACCATTGGTCCTTTTGTAGCCATTGATGCAGATGTGGTGATCAGTTCGGGAACATGGATCGGCTCTCACGTTTCTATTATGGATGGTACACGTATTGGGCAGAACTGCCAAATATATCCAGGAGCAGTAGTAGGCGCAATACCACAAGACCTCAAATTTAAAGGGGAACAAACAACACTGGAAATTGGTGATAATGTCACCATTCGTGAATACTGTACACTGAATCGTGGTACAAAAGCCAGAGGGGCTACCACCATTGATGACCGTGCTATGCTCATGGCTTATGTACACGTAGCGCATGACTGCCTTATCGGAAAACATAGTATTTTGGCAAATGGAGTCAATCTTGCCGGACACATAGAGATCGGCGAGCATGCCATTCTGGGTGGCTTGACAGCCGTACATCAATTTGTAAAGATCGGTGCGCATGCTATGGTAGGTGGCGGTTCGCTGGTACGTAAAGATGTTCCTCCTTATGTAAAAGCAGCTCGTAATCCGCTTTGCTATGTAGGTATCAATTCTGTAGGTTTAAAAAGACGGGGTTTCGACCAGCCAGCTATCAATCAGATACAAAAAATCTATCGAATTTTATTTGTCAATGGGCATAATACCAGCCAGGCAATAAAGCACATAAAAATCAACGAAGAACCTACGCAGGTGCGTGATCACATCCTCAATTTTCTTGAAACCTCTGAACGAGGCATTATGAAAGGATTCCGTAATTTAAATGGACATAAGTCTCACTAACATCGGCAAACGCTATCGCCTTCAATGGATATTCAGAGGCTTTAGTTATCAATTCAAAACTGGCGAACAATATGCCATTCTTGGGCCCAATGGTTCTGGTAAATCTACGCTTTCCAAAGTTATTTCAGGGCACCTTTCTCCCTCTGAAGGCAAAGTAGAATTCTCTTTAAAAGATAAAAAACTGGATATAGACGAAGTATACAGGCATATCAGTATTGCCGGACCCTACATTGATGTCATAGAGGAATTTACCTTACTGGAAATGCTGGAATTCCATTTGAAATTCAAACCTTATATAAACCAGTTAAAACCTAAAAACCTCGTTGAAATACTCAATTTTTCATCGTCCCGGCACAAAGAAATTCGCTTCTTCTCTTCTGGTATGAAGCAACGACTCAAACTAGTCTTAGCCATATGCTCCGAAACTCCATTAATTCTCCTTGACGAACCTACCACCAATCTGGATGCGCAAGGCGTAGAATGGTATAGAGAACTGATTGAGACTTACACAAAAGACCGTACACTCATTATCGCTTCAAATGTAGAACATGACTATGATTTTTGTCAACATCAAATAAGAGTAACTAATTTTTCATGATACTGATCTTTTGACTAGCCCTTTTCATTTCCTTGTTCTTATTAGTCGTCCTTTTCAACAGCTCATCATTTGGAGCCAACAATGAAACACAACCACCAATAATAGCTGAAAAATTTGCTCCACCAACAACAGTGAAGCCCTGATCCAAATGAATTACCTGCCCTACATCATAAATGACATTTTCTCCATTTTCAATAACATCAGCAGATGTAATAGTATTGGATACCTGATAAGCAACATTCCCTGTCTCTGATATAGATAGTGTAATGTTCTCAGGGCAGGTAGAAGTACAAATGTCGGCTGTATTTGATATAACATTACATTCCGCTGAAACACCATCAGTAAATACTATATTATAAGCTTGATTATCAGGAAGCTGAATAACAATAATCCCTACAGATATTGGAATACCTGAGCTTAAAACCGTACCGTCTACCGCTTGTATCTGTGCTGTAAATCCATTGGAACCAGCAGATGGCATACCCACATCAGTAAAGTCAAAAGTAGCTGCTGAAGTAGAACAATTATAAGAAACAAATGTAAGCGTTGGCGGTATGCAAACTCCCGGACAAGCCTCCATCGCAGTACCTGCCCATGGATTTTCGTTAGAATCTACAGCCGTTGACATATCTATTGTTGATGTAAATGTACATCCGCCAGCAGTAGTTGCATCTGAAAAAGTTAGTGTGATTAGTCCATTAGAGGTGTTCAGGTCTTCATCTGTCAGACCTAGTAACCCAATTGAAAGATCACCAAGTGGACCTTCGAGATATAGTGTTCCATGATCTGTAGTCACATTCCAGGCTGTAACACATGGCTGTTGCCCATTTGGGGCAAATGGTATATAAATTATTTCAGGAAACGGATCAATAACTCCATTTGCTATTTCACTTGTACAATAAACTACAGGTACTGTTGATCCTACAGGGCTAGCGGTATTAAGATCTGTTACAAATAAAGCCGAAGTTCCTGTACAATCACAATCCTGAGCACAATTGCAATAAGATTCAGCATATGCACAGACATTATTTCCACAATCAAAACAAGGAGGATTGGTATTTTCAGGACAAGCAGTGCAAATATCACTTAGAGGATATAAAAGATCGCAATTTTCAGAAACACCATCAGTAAATACTACAGTATAATTTTCTGTGCCATCGGGCAAAGGAATCGTGAACATCCCTTGAGCTAAAGGAATACCAGAACTTACAATACTACTGTCAGCCGTTTCTAATTGAGCTGTAAATCCATTTGATCCGCTACTTGGCATACCAGGGTCAATGACATCAAAAATAACTGCTGAATTAGCACAATCATAAGCAACAAATTCAAGAGATGGAGGTGAGCAGAGTCCAGGGCAAGCCATAGCGGCAGTTCCAGCCCAGGGATTACCCGTAACATTAATAGCTGTAGACATATCTATAATGGAAGTAAATGTACAGCCTCCAGAAGTACTAGCATCTGTAAATGTGAGTGTAATCAATCCATTAGAAGCTACTATATCCGCATCTGTCAAGCCTACTCTGCCAATCGTGAAGTCATTAAGTGTATCCGATCCGGGCAAAGTGCCAAAATCCGTACTGACAGCCCAGGTACTGACACAAGGCTGTTGCCCACTCGGCGCAAATGGTATATAAACTATTTCTGGAATTGGATTAACCACTCCCGTTATTAACTCACTTGTACAATAAACCACCGGTATTGCCGAGCTGACTGGTGTAGCATTGGCATTCATGATAAATAAAGCTGAAGTACCCGTACATTCACAATCCAGCACACAGTTACAATAGGTTTCAGCATATGCACATACATTATTTCCACAATCAAAGCAAGGTGGAGCCGTGTTGTCAGGGCAAGCAGTGCAAATATCACTAAGCGGGTATACAAAATCGCAACTTTCAGAAATACTATCAGTAAATACCACATTATAGCTTTCTGTGGCATCAGGAATTGGTATACTTATCATTCCAACAGGTAGAGGAATTCCTGAGCTGACAATAGTACCATCAGCCGCTTCTAATTGGGCGGTGAATCCATTTGATCCGCTAGTTGGTATACCGACATCAATAACATCGAAGGTAGCTGCCGAATTAATACAATCGTAAGCAACAAATTCAACAGATGGAGATGAGCAGAGTGCGGAGCAAGCAGTAGCAGCGGTTCCTGCCCAAGAATTGCCATTGGCATCAAGCGCAATCGACATATCTATAATAGAAGAAAATGTGCAGCCTCCTCCAGTAGTTGCATCTGTGTATGTTAGTGTAATTATTCCGTTAGAAGCATTAAGGTCTTCATCTGTTAATCGGAGCAACCCGGTAGTCAGGTCACTAAGCGGATAGGTACCAAACAAAGTACCAAAATCTGTAGTAATTTCCCAATTTGTGACACAGGCTTGTTGCCCATTTGGGGCAAATGGTATATAAATTTCTTCAGGGATAGGATTGGTAGAGCCATTGGTTACATCACTTTTACAGTAAACGACAGGCGTAGTTGTTGCCACAGGAGAACCAGTAGTATAGTTTGTTACAAAGAGACCTATGCCCCCCATACAATCACAATCCTGCGAACAGTTGCAATAAGTTTCCTCGGTTGCACAAATACTGTCTCCGCAGCTAAGTGCTACCAAATCACTGACAAGAATCTGTTTATTAATTTTTTTATTTTCTATGTTGAAAATAAAGGGAGTGTCTGCCTTGGTAAGTTGAGGATTTGAATGACCAAGGTGAAGAGATAGCACTATTGAAAGTGCTAAATAAAATTGCTTCATGATCTAAATGTTTTGAGTTTACCCGTTGAGATTAGCGCTATTTAAGTAAGATTGGATTGGGCTAATATAGGGTAACTTACAAGATCATGTGATACAATAAAAAAGGATAATGTGACGTGAAAACAGGTTGGAGTGTAAAAAATGGTAAATTGCCTATTTAGAGAGATTGCCTTTACCTTTCCATAGGCAAAACTGTTTCTATATGGAGATCGTTTTTATATTTTCAGTGGTTAAGCTGCTTAACCCCATCAAAATAATACTTCAGTCTGCCTACGATAGATTTTGAGCAATGTACAATTTTTACATGAGACTTGAAATAATCAAATCCAAACTCATCAATTAAACGCCCTATAGAACTATTCAGAAATGAAGAACTTAAAGGCGTGGAATTTCTAAAAGATAATACAACAGTCTGATCGGCACTCAATTTTTTTTTAAGCAAAATATAAAGTGGCATAGCATCAGCATTTGTAGTTGTACCTGATACTTTGGTCATTATTGATACGGTATTATTTGTCTTCATCATGTTTTTCAATATCGTAAATTTCATTTAAAAATCCAAGTCAAATTCTTCTTCACTTTTTTCATCAAAAGAATTAATATCTAATATGATTTCAAAAAGAGTACCGCTGAATTCATTTTCTAGAGTAAACCCACTAAATGCCCCATCTCCATTAATATTGTAAGATAAGCAGTAACTATTGGAAACCAACCTAAGAATTCCATTACAATTAGAGACTATATTTTTAAGTGTATCAAGTCCTCTTCCTGCATTATGTGGTTTGCTTTCTGAGCTAAAACTTAATTCAAAAGCTTTTAATATAGCCGCTTGATCAGACATTCTTGCACCACCTTTTTCAACAATGTAATCATTAATTTTCCTTGCAATTCCAACGCCCAGATCACAAAGTACTATTTTCAATTTATTGCTAGATGGGTAATACTGATTAAGTACAAAACCACTAACTGCTGAATTGGCGTGATCAATAATATTGTTGAATAATTCTGCAAGTGAAGTATTGAATGGTTCAGCATCTTTTTCTCCTAAGTAGCTTGCTTCATAGTACTTTTGAGCATTATAAACATAGCCACTTATTTGAGACGCATTTACTTTCCAAAGGCGTAATGTTGTTGATGAATTATTAAAATATTTTTCAAATCTATCAAATCCATCTTCCCAATATCGAAAAAAATATCTTGATGACAAGTATTCGTATAGTCCTAGATTATCAAACGTAGAAAATGATATTTCAGTTCCGTTAATGCTATATTCTTCTATTATACATGCTAATGACACTAAATGAAATGGCTCCATGAAAAATGATGCACCAAAGTCAATTTCAAGATTATCAGGATGCTCGTGTTGTTTACTATAGCGATTTTGTTCAATAAATTGAATCCACTTGCTTTTTTCAACATTGGTGTTAATAACAATTTTCAACTTGGTAATCGTTTATCATTTACTCTATAAATTATATCAGAACAATAATCTACATCAATTCTGTTTCCCGCCATCATGGTTTCGTCCGATAATACTTCCTTTTTTAAACTGTTTTTCTAATTTCTTTTTTTCCTCTATCTCCTCCTTAGTCAGGGCAAAATCTTTACCTAGCTTATTAAGATCAGGCTGGCCGGCATCTACCCAGGCAGTATACCAAAGACTTCCTAATGCATGGATGGTTTTGGTAAAGCGTTGTTCTACCATGCCATTCATTTCTTTATCGAAGGCACGCGTAAATGCTTCGCATTGGATGGGCACAGTTCTGCTCAGACGTTCTTCAAAACAACGTTGCTGGTCTTTGGGAAATTGCTCGACCAGACGACGCTCTACATTGAGTACACTATCCACCAGAATATTACTGGTCAGAATAGTTTCCCAGATAAAATCCTGTGTATCATCTATGTATTCAGCTTTGCCTACGAAAGTATCAAATTCATCATAACGCAATTCGACTACCCGACTCTCCCAAAAAGCATGTATACCGACCTGATTGGTCAATTGTCCATTATAATTTGTTGTTGTATGCAAAGGCACATGTGCATCGCCTACATAATGCCCGAAGTCAGCCGATAAACGCATGATCTCATTTGAGTTTCCTCGTCGAAATGCTTCTGTAATACGTTTCTGCATCGCTTGTAAATGCCAGGGAATAGTACCATAAGCAGAGAGTTTATCTTCAAAATAAGCCTCTTTAAATCTAGGTTTGATGGGTTCATTAGGAAACAATTCCATTAAGGACAATGAATCCAGAGAATGATCGTCTCTATACAAATTACGTTGAATATTGTTTTTGACAAATTTTTCGTAAAAATTATTATAAACAACGAGACTATCTTTTCTAAATGATTTTTTAATACCTTCTCCGTATAAGGTCAGTTTGTATTTATCCATTTTGGCAATATCATTACCAAATAACTGCAAAGTATCATCATCCATCGTTACGATAAATACATCGGTAAACTGCATGAGGGCAGGTGTCCAGCCACGTGGTACATTTTCGTAGGGGTATTCCCCCCAATGATCGATATCAATATAATGGCGAGGTGCTTCATGCTTAGTCGCATAACGTCTTTTATCCGGGTCAACGGCATGCTCTGTAATATGCTCGATATTTTGCTTATAAAAACCGATCATTTCAGGAGGAAGTGTAAAGACTGCCATCCTGTTGATCTGACGATGCCCGAAAAACCCCCATTCTTCTACCGCACAGATATGCGAAGAATTATTACTGATAAAAGTATATGCTGAGAGTAGTGTCGTAATGACCAAGACAGCGATAAGAAAGATTATTTTTTTCATCATTTAAATATTATCAGCCGCCAAAATTTCCGGCAACAACGCAAGGTTTTTTGAAATAACTGACTTTGCCATTTGCATCAAACAATTCTACCCAAACAATATAAATGCCAACTCTGGCTTTTTCTCCATTATCCAACTCCCCATTCCACTTAAAGAAACCTCTTGGCGAAAGCAATTCATTATTCGCCAGACCCTTTACTTGTCGGCCTTTAGCATCATAGATACGTACATTGGCTGTGTAGCCTGTTTGATCCAGATCATAACTGATTTGAAGAAAATCTTCAAATCCATCATTATCAGGAGAAAAGACTTCATCCTCAATAAAAATACTTCCATCTTCTGTAATTAACGGATTGTTTTGTGAATTGACATAACCCGGAGTTGCCCGTACTGCCGCAGCAGCAGATTCCCAATTGTTTTCATCCTGTGTGGGGGCATCGAAATCAATTCGTTCTAGTGAGAAGCCTTTCGTGTCTTCTAATAGGGGATTGTGAAAATTTTCTGAGTAATCGAACTTCTCAAAAGGAATGGGTTCGCCTAATAGTACTGGCTCGGCTATTCCAACCCCTCCTTCATCGACCAGAAAGTTGGGCAATTCCATAACTACAATAGCAGATGGATCTGGAGCGTCGGGGTAATTTTCTAAAATCACTTCTGGGTTTTCCGTCAATGCAAGATATTGTCCGGGCAATAATGGACATTGTGTTTCTATCATGCCTTCACCGACCAATTCTCCATCATTGTATTCCAGAATCAGCAGGCTGTCCAGCGATAAAATTTTATCTGAATTATTGTAAATTTCAACAAAATCAAACCCATCTGTATCTGGTGCAAACAGAATTTCATTGATAATAATTTCATCTCCATCTAATACACTATTCGCAAAATCTGCTGTATTCATCATACCAATTGACAAATTGCCAGAACAGTCGTTTACGTTATCAATGGTAATCGTGTAAATCTGGTCGGGAGTAAAGCCAGCATTAAAGGTCAGCAATAAGGTATTGTAATTAGGAGCTTCCAGAACTATAAAGTCTGGATTACCAACCCCGTCTACTGCGTAATTAGCAGCATTAGAAGCAGAGGCTGGCTCTAATGCTTTATTGAATACCAATTGTATTGTTCCGCCTCCTATAAAATTTGCGCAAAGCAAATCCGGCAGCGTATTATCTGCCGTTGTTTCTAAAGTAGAATTTTCAAAACCAGGAGTCCCCCCATCAGGATTTTCAGAAACTATCCAATTGGAAGCTCCTGAACAGAATAAATTCGGATTAACCAATTCCAGCGACTTTCCACCTTCTATAAAATCTTCTGCACCATAAAATTTGGAATGAATCGGCAGAAAACTATCAACCCTTCTCAGCACAATACCGTCGCTTCCATCACTCAGTCCCATAGGAAAATTGAAAGCCGTAATAGCAGGATCATATAATAGAGCATCTTCCGTAAGGATAATATATTCTCCGGGTTGCATAATATAACTGGGCAATACATCATAACTGTCTCCTTCATCCAGTGATAATTCCAGAGAAGACAATTCTATAACTTTATCGCTTCTATTATATAATTCAATGTATTCTTCATCGGGCAAGCCTAGTGGATCGGGCGTAAGTACCGCAATAAATTCATTAATCAGAATATCGTAAGGCTGAGCAATTTGCACCAGAAAAAATACAAAATCGGCACTACCGTTATTTCCTCCATTACCATAACAGTCTGTTGCTCCAATAGCATTTACCGTATAAGTTACGCCATTCATCAAAGCATCTACATTAACAATAACACTCATCTCATCGGCTTGCAATTGTGGATTCGTAATACCATTAACACCAGTAAAAGACAGGCTGTTAATATTTATTATCTCATCAAATGTCAGTAAAAGCTCTGTAGCACTCAGTGCTTCTGCTTCAACCAACTGAGGTGCAGCCGTATCTGGCGTATCATTAAATTCAGAGTTTTCGGCATTTGGTGTTCCACCATTAGAATCAGTAGAAACGATCCAGTTTTCAGCGCCGGCACAGGTTAGGTTAGGGTTCACGAACTCCAGAGATTTGCTATCCTCGATTTCTGATGAAGTATACAATTTGCTATGAATTTCTAACCCGTCAATAATACGACGAAGCACAATACCATCATCTGTTGTAGCATTCAATGAAAGTGAAGGATAAGGAAGTGCATCACCTGTTCCTGCAAATAATCCCAGGTCATCATCGTCGGCAAGTATCACATAGCTTCCTGGGGTAAGTATAAAGGAAGGTAATGCATCAAAACTTGCACCACTATCGTCCGATAATTCCAGAGAAGCAAGGTCTATAAATTTTGAACTGAAATTAAATAGTTCTATATAATCTACAGCAGGCACGCCAATAGGTGGAGGGCTTGGATCAGCCATAAATTCATTAATCAACACATCAAACTGCTCAGCAGTGTCGGCAACAATGAACTGAAATGTGTAAGAGTCATTAGCAGGATTACTATTGACATCTTCTACATCCATAATTTCTAAAGTATATTGTTGTCCATTCGTTAAGGGAGAAAAACCGCTTAAATGTACCAGTGTAGGATCCATTCCATCCAGGCTGGCCATTGTCGGGTTTCCAAATCCATCCAGGCTATATCGGGCAGCAATATTGGCAGAAGCCGCTGTTACAGCCTCTGAAAAACGAACATCCAATTCTGTATTGGAAATCGCTATTACTTCCACAATTTCAGGCGGAGTCATGTCCACAAAAATGGGATCGATCACAATATCATCGAAGTAAAACAGGGTATCACGTGTAGAAGTATATTTACAATTAAAACCAAAATGTTCACCAGCGGTATAGGTATTATCACTGACCGTTCCTTCAGAAGTAAAATTAGTTCCCCCGCTATAGTCTGCCAGCAATTCCCAATTACCTGCGTTATCTCTAAGCACTCTCACCCTGGCTGTTGCCGGATCACTGCCGACGCTGCCAGCACTTCCGCTCAGTAGTAAAGTAGAATTTGAACCATCCTGACGGTGAAATTCCAGAGCATCGTCACTGCCAGTAGCTCCGACCTGTATGAAATATCCGTTTAGAGAACCTGTCAGGTCAGGTGCATCTGAATTCAGATAGACTTTCAATTGATTAGAAGTAGATGGTGCAAAATCCAT
This sequence comes from Saprospiraceae bacterium, assembly GCA_020627965.1. Lineage (GTDB taxonomy): Bacteria > Bacteroidota > Bacteroidia > Chitinophagales > Saprospiraceae > JAHDEO01. The sequence goes on from JAHDFX010000014.1 coordinate 22,674, forward strand.
TAGGAAGTAAAACTCCCAGGTAGTTTCTCCTGCGGTACTCACTGGTGTAGACAAATAAGTACTTGTGGTACCAGAGACATCATCCATGAGTTGGAGCTGTTCGGCAGCGTTGATAATATACACTGCTGTATTTCCACCCCATACAGGTCCGTCTGAAAAGGAACCATCATCAAAATTTTCATTGAATGTTTGCCCAAAACAGGCAATAGAGAATAGGCTTAACGCCAATAGAAAGAAGTTTTTCATAATTGTTTATCGGTTTTTAGGCAGACCGTTTTCAGTCGCTAAAAATACAGAATAAACTATTAGGAAATAAGGTAAACCTTGTAAATTCTTGAGAAGTTTGAGGGTTTTATGAAAATTGTGGTAGTACTTCAGCATACTACCACAATCAATATTTTATAGGAAATAAATAATTCCAAGCAAGCCAACTCCACCTAAAACAATGGTGTAAGGCAGTGCCATAATAATCATTTTAAGATAAGACAGGCGAATAGCGGGCGCTAAAGCAGAAGTCAATAAAAATAAGAAGGCAGCTTGTCCGTTAGGTGTTGCTACGCTAGGAAGGTTTGTACCTGTATTAATAGCGATTGCCAGTGATTCAAATTGCTCTCTGCTGATTGTTCCGGCATCGAAAGCTGCTTTTACCTCATTGATGTATACCGTTGCTACAAATACATTATCACTGATCATAGATAAAATGCCGTTTGCTGCATAGAACAGAGCTGGTTGTACAGCTTCATCCTGAGCTAAGACATAACTGATAATGGGTTTGAATAAGTGCAAGTCATGAATCATTCCGACTATTACGAAGAATACAGCCAGTAAAGCTGTAAAAGGCAGTGCTTCTTCAAAAGCATGTCCTATACTGTGTTCGTCAATTATTCCTGTGAAGGCAGTCTGTAATACAATGATTGCCAAACCGATCAGGCCTACGGGAGCTAAATGAAGTGCTAAGGCAACAATCAAGAACACTGCCGCAATCGCCTGTACGACCAAAGCATATTTTTCTGATTTTGTTCTTTTCTCGTCCTGCTCTTCTAGATAACCCTGAATTATATCTCTTACTTTTTCAGGTAGTTTGTCCCCAAAGCCAAATTTTCCGGTTATTTCCAATAAAGCACAAGTTGCTAAACCCGCTACTAATACTGGCATAGTAATAGGTGCCATAGCATAAAAGAAGTCCATGAAATGCCAGCCTACCTTTTCTCCTATTAATAGATTTTGTGGCTCACCTACTATTGTACAAACGCCTCCCAAAGCTGTTCCTACAGCACCGTGCATGACCAGACTTCTAAGAAAACTTCTGAACTGTTCCAGCGTATCTCTGCTTAGTTCTTTCCTATCTGCAACACCACTTTTATCAAAATCTTCATTAGTAGAATGTACCCGGTGATAAACCTGATAGAAACCAACAAAAACACCGATTAAAACCGCCGTTACCGTTAAAGCATCCAAAAAGGCACTCAAAAAAGCTGCAATGAAACAGAATAGTAATGATAAGACTACTTTAGAACGTACTTTGATGAATATTTTACCAAAAATAAACATTAGTAAAGGCTTCATAAAGTAGATACCTGCCACCATAAATACCAATAGCAGAATAACTTCCAGGTTGGCTTCTATTTCATGAAAAACAGTATCAGGGCTAGTCAATTTTAACAAGACTACTTCAAATGCTATCAGTCCACCTGCTTGCAGAGGGTAGCATTTTAATGCCATTGCCAAAGTAAGAATAAACTCTCCAATAATTATCCACCCTGTAGCCGTTTCTCCAACGGTCATCAATAAGATGGGATTCAAGATTAAAAACGCTAAAATGGTTTTCTTGTACCAGCCAGGGGAATTACCTAAAAACGAATTATATGCCTCCATTACTTTTTACTTTTTTTAAAAAGGGGAGCGCAAAAATACAACTTGTATACGACTATGAAAAACTAATGTAGAGCTAAATCATTCGCCACAAGGAATTCGGTGGTTTAGATTGCTTGAATGTGAGAAACCATTTACAAATAAAGTACAGTAAGACCAGACCAACACTCCAGATTAAATACATAGTGCCAATGGAGCTTCCAAAAGGAAAAGCTGCTCCCAACAAAGCATAAAGATATAAATGTACAATGTAGAAAAACATGGCAGTCTGCCCAAATACTTTTACCGGATATAACCAGTTTTGA